>JAWVFM010000092.1:0-4431 GCA_033856015.1 Solirubrobacterales bacterium | reverse complement strand
CATCGGAAACGCCAGCTCCGCGCGTAGCTCGCGCGCAAGCAACCGCTCAGCCGGCTTCGGGTGGCTACCCACGAGCACCACGACTATCGAACATATGTTCGATCCTACGTCCCGGATCGGACAGGCCTGCGTCCGTACACTGAACGCGTTCGGCCCCGTGGTGTAATGGCTAGCACGCGAGCCTTTCAAGCTCGAGGAGATAACGGGTTCAATTCCCGCCGGGGCTACTTGATCCGGGTTCGATTCAGGATCGCCCACTAACCTCGGCGACCGGTGCAGCCAGAGATCCACATCGCCGGGCTCACGCTGCAGACGTTCGGGATCTGCTTCGCGGTGGCATTCATCGCGGCCGGCGCGCTCGTCGGCAAGCGGCTGCAGGAGCTCCGCAAGCCCGTCGACTGGGCGTACGAGATCATCCTCGCCGGGCTCATCGGCGGCATCGTCGGTGCCCGCGCCTACTTCATCGTCGAGAACTACGACAGCGTCAAGAACGACCTGCTCGGCAACATCTTCTCGGGGTCGGGCCTGGTCTGGTACGGCGGGGCGCTCGGCGGCGCGCTCGGGGTCGGGATCTGGGCCTGGCGCCGAGGGATGTTCAACGCCGTCCTCCTCGACATCTGCGCCGCGCCGCTGGCTCTCGGTTACGCGATGGGCAGGATCGGCTGCCAGCTCTCCGGCGACGGCGACTACGGCAAGCCGTGGGATGGCCCGTGGGCGATGGCCTATCCCCACGGGACAGTTCCGAGCAAGGTGACCGTGCAGCCGACGCCGATCTACGAGACGCTCGCGATGGGCTCCGTCGCCCTCCTGCTCTGGCAGCTGCGCGACCGTTACCGGCCGGGCGTGCTCTTCGCCGTCTACCTGGTGCTCGCCGGCGTGGAGCGGTTCGCGGTCGAGTTCATCCGCCGCAACTCGGACGTCGCCATCGGCCTGACTCAGGCCCAGCTGATGAGCGCCGTCATGATCCTCGCCGGCGCGGCCTGGCTCGTCCTCGCCGCTCGCCGCGGCACCCTCGCCCGCGCCGCCGCCTGAGCCTCAGACCGACCGCTGCATCCCGCCGTCGAGCGGGATGATCGTGCCGGTCAGGAAGGATGCCTGCTCCGAGCAGATGAAGGCCACGAGGTCGCCGTACTCGTCGGGATTTCCCAGGCGTCCGGCGGGGACGTCCTTGGCCGCGCCCTCCATCATCTCCTCCCAGCTCCCCCAGTTCGAGGCGAGGCGGTCGGTGGCGAAGCGACCGGTGCCGACCGTGTTCACCGTGACGCCGTCGGCGGCAACCTCGCGGGCCAGGGTCTTGAAGAAGCCGACCGCCGCCAGGCGGTAGGAGTTCGAGAGGTTGAGGCTCGGAATCGGCTCACGGGTTGTCGAGGAGCCGACGTTGACGATCCGCCCGTAGCCGCGCTCGCGCATCGCCGGGAGCGCAGCGGCGATCAGCGCCCTGGGCGCGAGCAGCAGGGAGCGGTGGGTGGCCTCCCACTCCTCGATCGAGTTGTCGAGTGCGCCTCCCGGAGGCGGGCCGCCGGAGTTGAGGACGAGGATCTCGACGGGACCGCCGAGCCGCTCGGCCACCTCGCCGGGCAGGGCCTCCATGCGCGGCAGGTCGGTCGTGTCGGCGGCGATGCCGACGGCGCCGTTGCCGACCTCCTGCGCCGCTGTCGCGATCGCCTCGGGCGAGCGGCTGGCCATCGCCACCCTCGCGCCCTCGCGCGCCAGGGCGTCGGCAATGCCTCGACCGATTCCGCGACTGGCGCCCATGACGAGGGCAATGCGTCCCTGCAAGCCAAGGTCCATGCCTGGAAGCTACCGGTCGGATACCGTCCGCTCAATGGATGACGGCCCCGATCTCGCCGAGCAGCTCGTCGAAGTCGCCAACACTCTTTCGGGCGGCTACCAGGAGGGCTTCCGCTCCTTCCACGCAAAGGGCGCGTGGGCCTCGGGAACGTTCACGGCCACGCCGGAGGCCAAGGAGCTCTGCCGTGCACCCGTCTTCGCCGGCGGCTCAGTGAGCGCGCTGGTGCGCTTCTCGAACGGCGGTGGCAAGCCCGACTCAAACGACGCTGCGCGCGAGGCGCGTGGCATGGCCGTGAAGCTTCGGCCAGAGGGCGCCGAGGAGTACGACATCCTCGCCACCACCACTCCGGTGTTCATCCTGAAGACGCCCGAGGCGTTTCTGGAGTTCCTTCGCCTGAGGGTCCCGGACCCCGAGACGGGCGAGCCCGACATGGAGGCGCTCGGCAAGTTCCTCGGTGAGCATCCCGAAGCTCAGACCGCGATCGGCGCGACCGTGGGCGTTGAGCCGCCGGCCAGCTTTGCGACCCTGGCCTACTTCTCACCCCACTCCTTCAAGCTGCTCGACGCTGACGGGAACGGGGTCTGGGTGCGCTACCGCTGGCGGCCCGAGGCGGGCGAGCAGCGTATCCCGGACGACGACGCCCGCGCCAAGGGGCGCAACTACCTCTTCGAGGATCTCACCGAGCGGCTCAGCAACGGATCGATCAGGTTCGATCTCCTGCTCCAGGTAGCCGAGGAGGGTGATCCGATCGATGATCCGAGCGCCGTCTGGCCGGACGATCGCCGGCTCGTCGAGGCGGGCACCCTGACGATCGACGAGGAGGTCGCCGATCCGGAGCACGACGGTCACATCGACGTCTTCGATCCGACCCGCGTGGGCGACGGAATCGAGCTCTCCGGCGACCCGGTCCTGCACGCGCGACGCGAGGCGTACTCGGTCTCCGCGTACAAGCGCCTCGGCATTCCGCGCGGGCCAACCCCCTGATGGCCGACCGCGTGGTCCTCATCACCGGCGCCGGCAACGGCATCGGGGCGGCGCTGGCCGTCCGGCTCGCGGAGCTCGGCGACTCCGTCGCCCTCCTCGACGTCGACCCGGACGCGGCCGCCCGGGTCGCCGAGCGCTGCGGCGAAAGGGCCCTTGCCATCCGCGCGGACATCACCGACCTCGCCTCGCTCCAGAGCGCGGCGGCCGCAACGGTTGACCGCTTCGGTCGCATCGACGTCTGCGTAGCGAACGCGGGCATCGGGGTCGCCGGGTCGCTCCGGCACCTCGACCCGGACGCCTTCGACGCGCAGTTCCGCGTGAACGTCGGCGGCACCTTCCGCACGGTCCGCGCGTGCCTCCCGGAGCTCGAGAAGTCCAAGGGCTACCTCGTCCTGATCGCGTCGCTCTCGTCCATCGCCGCGCCCCCGGGCCTGGGTGCGTACGGGGCCAGCAAGGCCGCGACCGAGTCCCTCGGCGACGTCCTGAGGATCGAGCTCGCCCACCTCGGCATCGCCGTCGGCGTTGCCTACTTCACCTGGATCGCCACCGACCTCGTCGAGGGCGCCGAGCGCGAGCAGCGCGCCTTCAAGGTGATGCGCGACAACATGGCCTGGCCGGCGAAGCGGGTGATCGCGGTCGACGATGCCATCGAGGCGCTGGTGCGTGGGATCGCCAAGCGCTCGCGGCGGATCATCGCCCCCGGGTTCATCAGGGGGCTGCTGCGAGTGCGCGGCTTCGCCCGCCCGCTTGTCGAGCCCACCCTCCTGAAGATGGCTCCGGCCGTCGATGCTGCGACGGTCGAGGACATCGCCGAGAAGGGCCTCGGCGCCGCGATCCGCTCAGACACCGCTGGTGGCGAGGCCGCGGCACGCTCGGTGGGGCGCGACCTCTAGATCCAGGTGCGGTGAGGGGCGACCCTCTTTAGGCCTCCATCCCCCAGAACAGCATCGAGTTCTTGTCGTCGGGATCGACGCGAACGGTGATCGCCGTGCCGGGCGTCAGGCTTTCGAGGACGCTGGCCTGCATCGATTGCGTGAACGTCGTTGCGTACGCCTCGCCACCGGCGGGGGTCACCTCGACCTCGAACGCGATCTCCTTGCCGCCGCCCATGTCGGTCTTTCCAGTTTCGCTCATCGACTTGATGGTCGCCGGCGTGTTCACGCCCGAGCTGTTGAGCTTCACCGCGCGGTCGCGGTAGGCGGTCGCGTCGGTCATCCCCTCCTTGGTCATCGACTGGCCTGCGCTCTTCGCCATGTCGCCGGCTTGAGACGCCGCCTCCTTGAAGCGGTCCATGAACCCCATCGCTTCCTCCTCCTCGAGTGACAGCGCCGTGACTCTATAGCCGCAACGCCCATAATTGACCGTGGGCGGTTAGCTCAGTTGGCTAGAGCACCCGCTTTACACGCGGGGGGTCGCCGGTTCGAGTCCGGCACTGCCCATTGCTCCTTCAGCCGAGCTCGCCTCGAGCACGAATGCGGCCACGCCCTCCGGGTCGTCCCAGGTCGGCGTGTGACCCCACCCCGCCATCTCGACCAGCCGGGCGCCCGGTGGCATCCGCGTGCGGCTCGGGCGCCGGACGAGCCGGTCGAGCTCTCCCCACGCGATCGTCACGGGAACGCTGAGCTTGCCCTCGTGCTCGAACACCTCGGCGCGCA
>JAWVFM010000091.1:0-2611 GCA_033856015.1 Solirubrobacterales bacterium | reverse complement strand
GAGACCGTGGAGGTCGTCTCCGAGGGGAACTGGAAACTCCTGACGCCGGACGCGGACGCAACCTGATCGACGCACCGACACCCGCTCGGCTGCGCCAGCGTGTCGGAATGACGCCCGAGCACCGAGGTCCGTCCTTTTTTCCGATAATGGGCGTGTCATTCGTAAAACCGCGAGGGAGGGAGTCGCATGGCAATCGCACGCATCGCCACGTTTCCGGGAGGGACCAAGGAGCAGTACGAGTACCTCGGACAGCTGATGGGTGAGGGAGTCGTCGATCAGCCCGAGCGACGTGTTCTCGCCGCCGGACCCAGCGAAGGCGGCTGGACGATCGTTCAGGTCTGGGACTCGAAAGAGGCGCTTGAGCGGTTTGTCGTTGACCACCTCCGCCCGGCGATGGAGCGTGCAGGGGATCGTGGCCACCCGGAGCCGCCGCAAATCACCGACTTCGAACTCGCAGACCTCTACCTGTAGCGGACGGAGCACGGCCGGTTTGGGCCAGCGTTCAGGAATGACCCCTGACGATTCGCTAGACAGCCGTGGCGCGAGACCGCAAACTTGTTTCGTGGACGTTCCGGACGTGGAGTACGCGCGTAGCGGTGAGGTGGCGATCGCCTACCAGGTCTTCGGGGAGGGGCCGGTCGACCTCGTCTTCGCTCGCGGGTTCGCGGGCGACCTACTGACGACGTGGGAACAGCCGCCCCTCGTCCGCCAGCTCCAGAGCTTTGCGGCGATAGCGCGTGTCCTCATGCTCGACAAACGCGGGACAGGTCTCTCTGACGGCTTCCGTGAGCCACCTACGCTCGAGACGCGGATGGACGACCTGCGCCTCGTGATGGATGCTGTCGGGTCGGAACGAGCGGTGCTTTGGAGCGCGCAGGACGGCGCGCGCCTGGCGCTCCTGTTTGCGGCGACGTATCCGGAGCGCACAGCCGGGCTGGTGCTCTACGACCCGCACGCGACGTCTCGGCGCGACGATGACTACCCGTGGGCGCCGAGCGACGAGGAATGGCGTCGCCGGCTGGCCGACGCGCGCGAGGGCTGGGGCACGGTCGAGTATTTCCGCCGCCTGGTGGCGGACTGGGCGCCGGAGCGAGTCGGCGATGAGGAGTTCCTCGACTGGTTCGTCCGCCATATGCGGCGCAGCCTCAGCCCGGGCGCGGCGGTCGGATTCCTGCGGGCGACGATGGGGGCCGACGTACGCGACGTCCTCGCGGCCGTGCGCGTCCCGACACTGGTGCTGGCGGCGCCGGACCGGCGCGAACCGGCGGCGTACGTCGCCTCCCGGATCCGTACCAGCGAGCTCGTTGTGCTGCCGTCCGTGCGAGGGCTTTTCACGTGGCTCGAGGTGGAAGCGCACGAGCGCGCGATGGACGAGACGGAGCGCTTCGTAGCTCGCGTCGGTCGGGCAGCGTCGCCCGACCCTGTCCTCGCCACGGTGCTCTTCACCGACATCGTGAGTTCGACCGACCGCGCCGCCGAGCTTGGAGACAGAGCCTGGCGGGAGCTACTCGAGCGGCACCACGCGATCATGCGCCGCCGCCTCGCCGAGTTCCGGGGCGACGAGCTCGACACGGCAGGTGACGGCTTCCTCGCCGCATTCGATGGTCCCGGCCGCGCGATCCAGTGCGCCCTAGCGTTCATGCGCGACGTGCCGGCGCTCGGGCTCGAGGTCAGGGCCGGCGTGCACACCGGTGAGTGCGAGCGGCTGGACGGCAAGCTCGCCGGCATCGCCGTCGCCGTCGGAGCCAGGATCGCCTCCATGGCTAAGCCGGGCGAAATCCTCGTCTCCGGAACCGTGCAAGACCTCGTCGCTGGCTCACCCTTCGTCTTCGAGGACCGCGGAGCGCACGAACTGAAGGGAGTTCCGGGTTCGTGGCGACTCGCCGCCCTGCTCGCCCCCCGCTAGACGGTTTGACGAGCCACGCGGGAAGCGACCGCGACGCGCGGAAAGTTCGCTCGACTGCGCCAGTGTTCGGGAATGTCCCCCCGAAGGGGCCTGTCCGAGCCGCTCAAGAGAGCCGAGTCGGCGGTCACCCGAACGGGAACCGCGCGGAGGCGATCATGGTACGAACCTTCTGCTCAACCGACTTCAGATCGGGACCGCGAAGGCAAGCATTCATGAAGTAGAAGTTGTGAGCAGCTTTGCGCGTGATCCAGAGGGTCAGCGATTCCTCTCCACCAAGTTGTAGGCAGGAATCCGCGCCGCCACTGGGCTCGTTGACGGCAAGCTTGGCTGATCGCCCACCGATTCTGATCCGCTCTCCGGGCATCTGACCGAGCGACCAGCCTGGCCTTCCGCCAAAGCCCCACTGCAGAAGAGCGCCGTTCTGGTCGAGCGATCCGAGGGGCAACCCACAGCGAACCCGAACTCCCTGGTCGGTGTGGGTGTAGGAGCAAGGCTCATTCAGCTCTTGAGTACTCAACCAGATCAGCCTTGTGTACAGGCTCGAGTATTCGGGTGAATCCAACACGTCCCATTCGCGAGGGTAGGCGAACCGGATCTGCGTCGTTGTTGAACAGCGATAGCCCGGTGGTACTAGAGAGCAGCCCACTGATGGTGGGTCGACGCGAATCCAAGCGGCGTGTGAGGCGGCCGGCACCAAGGCGAGCG
>JAWVFM010000090.1:0-4769 GCA_033856015.1 Solirubrobacterales bacterium | reverse complement strand
GCCGCGCTGCACGGCGGCGAGGAACTTCTGAAGGTTGACTTCGAGGGTCGAAAGGATCTCGTCGGCGTAGTCCTCGGCACCAAGGCGAATTCCCCGCTCGGTCTCGCGGGCGTCCTCGATGATCTCCTCGGCAGCACGCTCGGCCTGCTTGTAGACCTCCTCGTCGGAGATCAGGCGCTGCTGCTGGTCGCGCGCTTCCTTGACGACGCGCTCAGCCTCGCGCTTGGCCTCAGCCAGCATCTCCTGGCGCTCCTTGACGATCCACCGCGCCTGCTTGATCTCCTCGGGGATCGTGGCACGCATCTGATCGAGCAGATCGTAGATCTCCTCGCGATCGACTCTCACCTGGTCGGTGAGCGGCACCGGCCGAGCGTTGTGGATGAGGTCGTCGAGCTTGTCTATAAGGACGAGGACGTCCATGGCAACGCGCTTAGCTTAGGGCAGCAGGGGAATTAGCTGCGTGTGGGGGCATTTTTCGTCACGTGCCTGCAAGACCCTTCCCACGGTCACTCACGCTCCAGACGCGAGCGCAGGGCAGCGACGTCTGGCGCAGGCACGAGATCGGAGACGTCTCCGCCGAAGGTGGCCATCTCCTTGACCCCGGTCGACGACAGGAACGAGTAGGCCGGTGAGGCGATCACGTACATCGACTCGATGTCCGGGGCGAGCTTGCGGTTCAGCTGGTTCATCTCGAACTCGTACTCGAAATCCGAGATGGCGCGCAGGCCCTTCACGATGACGCCGGCTCCCACCTCGCGGGCAAACTCGACCAGCAGGGTGGAGAAAACGCGGACCTCGACGTTCGGAAGGTCGGCGGTCGCCGCCTCGAGGAACGCCTTGCGCTCCTCGGCCGTGAAGATCGGCTCGGACTTGCGGACCTGGGCGTTGACGACGCCGACGACCAGGCGGTCGAAGACGCGCGCGCTGCGCGTGATCACGTCCAGGTGGCCGTTGGTGACCGGGTCGTAGCTGCCCGGGCAGATGGCCGTGCCGCCGTTCGCCATCAGGCCTCTCCTGCCCCGTACACGGCCAGGTGGGCATCGCCGTAGACCCGCTCGCGAAGGAGCGGCAGGGTGAGGCGAAGCGGGCGCTTGGCGCCGCTCTCCAGGATCAATCGAGCACCCTGTTCGAGGTGCTTTGGGACGAGCAAATCGAGCTCCACTTCAAGGCGGTCGGCGAGTGTATAGGGCGGGTCGCAGAAGGCGAGCGCGAACCGCTCGGGCTTGCGGCGCAGGTAGTCGAGGGCATCGGCGCGAACGACCTCGGCACGGTCGTCGAGGCCAAGATCCCGGATGTTGCGCACGGCCAGCGCCGGAGCACGATCGACGAGGACGGCGCGCGCGGCGCCGCGGGACAGCGCCTCGATCGCCAGGGCCCCGGTGCCGCAGAAGAGGTCGAGGACCGTGGCGCCCTCGACCGCCTCTCCGAGCACCGAGAAGATCGCCTCGCGGGCGCGCTCGGACGTTGGCCGAACGTCGCGCGTTCCCGCCGGCGGCGGGGTGAGGCGCCGCCCGCCGAGCTCTCCGCCTATAACCCTCACACCGGCACTAGGCCGCGAGCCGCTCCGAACGCTCGTCGCCGAAGCGCCGCCGCGCGACCTCGAGCAGCGGGCCCAGATCCAGAGCGTCGAGCGTGCCGTGGCGTTTCAGAAGCGCAGCGACCTCGCGACGAGCCTCGAGGAGGAGCTCGACGTCGTCGGGCAGCACCGCGACGCGAAAGCGCGGCAGCCCGCTCTGCAGGGTTCCCAGGATCTCGCCCTCGCCGCGAAGCGCCAGGTCGATCTCGGCGAGCTTGAACCCGTCGCGCTCGCCGGCGATCGCCGCAATCCGCCGCCGCGCGAGCTCGGACTCCGCGTCCGCGAAGAGGATGCACTGCGACTCGTGGCTGCCCCGCCCGATGCGACCGCGAAGCTGGTGGAGTTGCGAGAGGCCGAAACGCTCCGCGCCCTCGATCAGCATCACGGTCGCATTCGCCACGTCGATGCCAACCTCGATGACCGTCGTGGCGACAAGCACGTCCGTCTCGCCCGCGGCGAACGAGGCCATTGCCGCCGTCTTTTCGCGTGAGGACATCTGACCGTGAAGGAGGGCGACGCTGAAGTCTCGGAACTCGCCGGCGCGGAGCCGCTCGGCCTCCTCGCTGGCAGCCTTCGCCTGGAGCTTCTCCGACTCCCCGACGAGCGGGCACACCACGAACGCCTGGCGTCCTTCGCGGAGCCGTTCGCGGACGAACTCGTAGGCTCCCGCCCGCTTCTCCTCGCCGACGGCCCACGTCTTCACTGGCTGGCGGCCGGCCGGCAGCTCGCGCAGAGTCGTCGCGTCGAGATCACCGTAGGCGGTGAGCGAGAGCGTGCGCGGGATGGGAGTCGCGGTCATGTGAAGGACGTGCGGAGCCCTTCGGCGCCCGTCGAGCTCCGGGCCCTTGGCGGCGAGCAGCGCCCGCTGGCTCACGCCGAAGCGGTGCTGCTCGTCGACCACGGCGACCACGAGCCGGGCGAACGCCACGTCCGGCTCGAGCAGAGCATGCGTCCCGACGACCAGGGAGAGCTCGCCGGTCGCGAGCCGGCCCAGGACCTCCCGCCTGCGTGCGGCGGGAGTCGCTCCCGTGAGCAGCGTGAACGGGATGCCGCTGGCGCCCAGGAGCCGGTTGAGGGTGACCGCGTGCTGCTCGGCCAGCGTCTCCGTCGGCGCCATCAACGCCGCCTGGTGGCCGCCCTCGACCGCCCGGAGCATTGCGTAGAGGGCGACGATCGTCTTGCCGCTTCCCACCTCGCCCATGAGGAGGCGCTGCATCGGCCGGCCGGAGCCGAGGTCGTGGTCGATCTCCTCCAGGGCGGCTCGCTGCGCGGCGGTAGGCGCGAACGGCAGCGAGTCCAGCCAGCCGGTCGCGAGCTCCGCGGGCCCGGCCAGCCTCACCCCTGGACGCCCTTCGCGCTCGGCCCGCCGGCGAACGGCAGGCGCGACCTGGTGCAGGAAGAGCTCTTCGAACGCGAGCCGCTCCCGGGCGGCCCGCGCGTCGTCGTGGGTCTCCGGGAAGTGCGCAGCCCGGACGGCGTCGCGTGCCAGCGGAAGGCGGCGACGGGCGCGGAGCTCGGCCGGCAGCGCCTCCACCTCGTCCAGCGCCAACGGCATCACCTGCCAGGCCCAGTCGCGGATCCGGCTGGCGGGCAGGCCGTCGGTCGTCGAGTGGACGGGGATGATCCCCACCGTGTGGATGCCGGTTGCGCCACGCGCGCGATCGACGATCTCGTGGCTCGACACCCGGAAGCCGTTGCGATCGAGCTTGCCGTGGAGCAGAACGTGGACGCCGGGCCGGAGCTTCTCGACGAGCCAGGCCTGGTTGAACCAGACCGCCTTCAGGGGGCCCGTCTCGTCGGCGATCGTCGCCTCCACGATCCGCAGGTTGCGGCGCCGGGTCGGGCGCACCCGCGCGCTCTTCACCGCCGCGATCACCGTCGCCTCCTCGCCGAGCCGTAGCTCGCCGAGCTTGCGGACCTTGGAATGGTCGCGGTAGCCGTGCGGGACGTGCGCGAGCAGATCGCCCAGCGTCTCGATCCCGAGCGACGCGGCGGTGGCGCCGAGCTTCTTGCCCGCTCCCGGCAGGCTGGTGAGGGGGGCCTCGAGCCGCTCGGGCCGGGGCATCGAGCACAGCCGGACGCGCCGGATTTCGTCGGCGTCCAGGCGCTCACCGGTGCCGATCGCCCGCGGCATGGGCGCGCGCTCGTCGGGAACCGCTTGGAGGGCCGAGGGCGCCATCGCGCCCAAGGCTAGAGTTCACGGGAGATGGGACGGATCTCCGAACGCCTTGCAGAGCTCGACCTCGAGCTCCCGGCGCCCTTCGCCGCCCCGGCCGGAGTCGAGTTCAAGTTCGAGCTCGTCCGCGTCGACGGCGGCCACGCCTACGTTTCCGGTCACGGGCCGGTGGACGGCGACCGCACGCTCGTGAGCGGCAAGGTCGGCGACGGCGTCTCGGTGGAGCAGGCCGCGGAGGCAGCGCGCCTCACCGGGCTCGGCATCTTCGCGTCGCTTCAGCAGGAGCTCGGCGATCTCGACCGGGTGACCCGCTGGGTCAAGGCGCTCGGCCTGGTGAACGCCGCACCCGGCTTCAACAAGCTGCCGGCCGTCGTCAACGGCTTCTCCCAGCTCGTGCTGGACGTCTGGGGGGATGCCGGCCGCCACGCCCGCTCGGCGATCGGCGTGGCCGAGCTGCCCTTCGACTGGCCCGTCGAGGTCGAGGCGATCGTCGCCATCGACGGCGCCTAGCGGGGGCGCCGGCTCAGCGCTCGCCCGAGGTCAGGCGGGGACTTCGGCGGACTCCCCGCGGTGGCGACTCCATATCCCCTGGAGCCACGCGAACACCGGCAGGGTCGCAAGGTCCTCGCGGAACGCCTCGAGGCCCGGGGACGTGGGCGGGTAGACGTACTGGTACTCCGCGGGTCGAAGGACCGGAAAGAGGAGAGACGCCGCGGTCAGGTCCGCGATGCCGAAGCGGCCGCCCACGAGGTAGTCGCCGCCGCCCAGCTCGCCCTCGATGCGCTCCAGCGCCTCGATGATCTTGGCTCCGGAGCGCTCGACCGCGTCGGGCTCGATGTTCATCGCCTTGCGCATCGCGCTCCTGGTGGCCCCGAACATGGCGTCGTAGGTCGCCGTGGCCAGCCTCCCGGCGGGAATCGTGTAGACGTCGCGTAGCTCGGTGGGCCGCTCGGCGAGCATGTGGAAGAGGTAGACGCGGCGCACGTGGGGGCCGAGCTCCGTGTCGAGGAAGCGCTC
>JAWVFM010000089.1:0-2649 GCA_033856015.1 Solirubrobacterales bacterium | reverse complement strand
CGAGCGCCGCCGGCGCAAGGCCGAGCGCCGCTGGGGGCCGCACGGGCGGCCGACAATGAGGGTCGACTTCGACGGCTTCATGCACGAGCTGGGCCAAGAGCTCGACCGCGGCAGAAAGCGGGCGGCCACGTGAGCCGGCGGGCACTCGTGACCGGCGCCAGTGGTGCGTTCGGCAGCGCGCTGCGGGCGGCCCTGACCGAGCGCGACTGGACCGTGATGGGGCTCGACCTGCGCCCGGGCGACGGCGTGCTGGCCTGCGACGTGACCGATGACGAGTCGGTGCGCGCCGGCGTGGCTGCGGCCATCGAGCGCCTCGGCGGTGGGGTCGACGTGCTCGTGAACAACGCCGGACTGGGCGGCCCGGCCAGCGCGGGCGCGCCGCCCGACGAGCATGTGCGGCGGATGCTCGACGTGAATCTGCTCGGCGCCTGGCGCGTAACGGCCCAGGCGATCGACGCGCTCGTGCAGAGCAAGGGGCGGGTGGTGATGATCGGCTCGCGGATGTCGTTCCTCGGGCTCCCGCTGGGTGCCGCCTACGGCGTGTCGAAGCGCGGCCTCGTGGCCTACGCCGATGCGCTGCGCGCCGAGTACCGCACACATGTGGATGTGGTGTGCGTGCACCCGGCGTTCGTGCGAACGCCGATTCACGACCCGACGCGCGAGGCGGGCCTCCAGCTCGAGGGGTTCTCGAAGGAGGAGCCGCTCGAGCAGGTGGTGGCGACGATCGTGCGAGCCTGCGAGATGTCGCGCCCACCGCGCGACATGGCCGTCACCCGCGGCGGCGGGCTCCAGCAGGCAGTCGCGCGGCACTTCCCGGGGATCGTGGACCGGGTGGTTGCGCGAACGCTTGCCAAGCGCATTGCCGCGGGCGAGCTCGATGACGCCGCGATCGCAGTGGGCCTGCGCTCCCGCCACGGTCGCCGCTAGTACCCCCGCCACGCGGGCCGGTCCCCCCGAACCGGCCCGCGGAGCGAGTCCGACGTCCTACATGCCGGGCAGCGGCTCCTTCTCGCGCTCGCCGGGCGTGTAGCTCTCCTCCGGCTCGAGGAGCTCGCGGGTCTGGTCCCGCAGCTCCTGGCTGTCCTCGTGTCCGTGCACGGACACGGCGTGCTGGGCGGCGGTCTCGATGACCTCAGCCTCCTCGCCGATGATCGTCAGCGAGCAGTTGGAATCGCTGGGGAAGCGCCTGCAGTCCGCCATTACGCGAGCCATGCGTTCTCCTTCCGTAGACAACACTGGTCTACACCCATGACGCACGCCGGTCAAGGCCGGGTCCGGCGCTAGACTGGCTGCGCCGGACGGCCGCTCGCCGCCGGCCGTGGTGGGCGTAGCTCAGTCGGTAGAGCTCCTGGTTGTGGTCCAGGCGGTCGCGGGTTCGAATCCCGTCGCTCACCCCTCAGGGCTGCGAACCGGCGCATCGCGTCGTCCTCGGTCGCTCGCGTGCGGAGCACGCCACGCTCCCTGCGTCCTTGGCCTACTTGGCCAGACGGCCTCAGACGGGGATAGGTTGCGTCCCGTTCCAGTCCAACCAAACGAGACAGGGGAGATCAGATGGGTACGCGACTTATCGCGATGACGGCAGGCGTCGTCGCAATCGCCGTCATCGCCGCCGGCTGCGGGAGCAGCAGTAACGACACCACCTCGGCGCTGACCAAGGCGGAATTCATCTCGCAGGGCGACGCGATCTGCGAAAAGGGCAACAAGGAAATCGAAACCGGGTTCGAAGCCTTCATGAAAGAAAACGGCATCAAGGGAGAACCGAGCAAGGCCGAGGGGGTCGAACTCTCCGAAACCGTCCTGATTCCCAGTGTCAAGAACCAGTCCGAAGAATTGCAGGCCCTGGGAGCGCCGAGCGGCGAAGAGGGCGAAATCTCAGCGATGCTCGATGCACTGGACGAAGGGGTCGAAGAAGCGGAAGAAGATCCGGAAGCGTTGCTGGCCTCCGAATCGGACCCGTTCGGCCCGGCGAACAAGATGGCGACGGAATACGGCCTCAAGGTCTGCGGTCGGGAATAACTCGAGAAAGGGTCGCCTGGCTGCCCGGCCAGGCGACCTATATGCTGCGCCCCCGATGGACCTGACGCTGTCGCCATCGGAGGAGGAGTTCCGCGACGAGGTTCGCACCTGGTTGCAGGAGAACAACCCCGGGCCCGAGCCGGAGGGCGGCCTCGACGAGCTGATGGACTTCCGCCGCGAGTGGCAGCTGAAGCTGCACGCCGCCGGCTGGGCGGGGATCTCCTGGCCGAAGGAGTACGGCGGCCGCGGCGCGACGATGATCGAGCAGGCGATCTTCACCGGCGAGGCGGCGCGCCAGGAAGCGCCGAGCCCGGCCAACGTGCTCGGGCTGGCGATGGGCGGGCCGGTGGTGATCGCCCACGGCACCGACGAGCAGAAGCAGCGCTACCTGGAGCCGATCCTCACCGGCGAGGAGATCTGGTGCCAGGGCTTCTCCGAGCCCGAGTCGGGCTCCGACCTGGCCTCGCTGAAGACCCGCGCGGTCAAGGACGGCGACGAATGGGTCGTCACCGGACAGAAGGTCTGGACGACCTTCGCCCAGTACGCGAAGTGGTGCATGCTCGTCGCCCGCACCGACCCCGACGCGCCCAAGCACCAGGGCCTCACCTACTTCCTGATGGACATGGAGCAGGA
>JAWVFM010000088.1:0-5170 GCA_033856015.1 Solirubrobacterales bacterium | reverse complement strand
ACCTGCCGCATGTGCGGCGCGCGGGTGGAGCCCCTTCGCCGGTGCACAGGGTGCGGCCGCCGGAGCTGGCTGTTCTGGTGGAAACCGTCCTGGATGCGGCACTGACGCACGCGCTTCGGCGGCGACTGGCGGCGGCGCTCGCGCGGCGGCTGGGCGCGACTGGCAGCGGCTAGCGCAGGTCCTCGTCGCGCATGGCCTCCTCGACCGCCGTGGCGCCGCGATCCTCAGGCCCAGGCTCAGGTGAGGCCTCGCGTAGAGCCCGCAGCCGCGCGCGGACCGCGGAGGGGCTCAGCATGGTGTTCATGGCGCGGCGCTCGCCCGGCTTGAGGAACCCGCCCACGAGCAGGGCCAGGGGGAAGGCGGCCCAGAGCGCCGCGCGGAGCAGGAAGCCCGCGGCCCCGGCGGTTGGCACCACGGCCTCGGCGAAGCCGACGAGGGCCGCCGTCAGGAGCACCACGGCGGCCAGCCGGCCCCACTCGTAGGGCACGGCGAAGAGCCGTTGCGTCAGGACGTAGGTGATCAGGAGGATCGCGAGGTAGGAGACGACCAGCGCGATGCCGGCGCCGACGATCCCCTGGGAGGGGACGAGGGCGAGGTTCAGCCCGATGTTCAGCACGGTCCCGGCCGCGGTCGCGGGAAAGCTCAGCTCGGTGCGATTCGTACGCCCGAGGATCACGACCTGGACGAGGTAGAGCGCGTAGAGCGCGACGCCGGTGGAGAGCAGGCCGATCGCCTCGTGGGCTCGGAAGAACTCCGGTGCAGCGAGCAGGCGCACGATCCAGCGCGAGAAGAGCCACAACCCGGTGACCCCGAATGCGCACAGCGCCGCGAACCACGTGAAGACGAGCGCGTAGGCACTGCGGGCCTCGTCGTCGTCCGCAATCGAGTAGGCGAGCGGGGGCCAGGCGAGCTGGAAGCCGCGGGCGAGAACGTTCATGCCCTGCGCGAACTTCACCGCAAGGGCATAGAGGCCGGCCTCGGCGAGGCTGGCACGGCGCACCAGGATGATGCGATCGATGAAGTTGAGCGAGTAGATGGACAGCTCGGCGGGCATCGTCGGAAGCCCGAAGCGCGCCATCCGGCCGAGCAGGGCCCGGTCCGGCACCATGGAGATGGAGCGTCGCTCAGCCCAGAGCCGCCAGAGGATGAAGGGCACCGCCGTCGAGTAGGCGGCCGCCAGGAGGCCGTTGGGACCCTCGCGCTCGAGGACGACCAGCCAGACGGTCACCGGGATCGTGACCGCGACATTCGCGAGCGTGAGCGTGAAGTAGGCCCGTGGGCGCTCGGCCAGGCGCAGGAGCGTGAGGACGTACTCCCAGAGCGTCAGCGTCCACAGCCCGAGGACGGCGAGGCGGGCCAGCCCGGCGTCCTGATGGCCGAGGAGCGCGGTGGAGATCGGGCCGGCGAGGGCGAGGCCGATCGCCGCGGCGACGGTCGACGTCCAGAAGAGGGTCGCGAATCCCGTCGCGAGGACCGCGCGCCGGTCGACGTCGTCGCGGTAGTAGAAGCGGAGGATCGCCTCGATCATGCCGAAGCGGATGACGATGCTGCCCGCGATGACGCTCGCGAGCATCACCTCCGCCGCGCCGTAGTCGCTCGGGCTGAGGTAGCGCGTGTAGAGCGGCAGCAGGAAGACCGCGAGGAACTTCGAGGCGATGCTGGACGCCGTGTAGGCGGCGCCCGTGGTCGCAAGCCTGCGCAGGTAGGACACGCGCTACCCGGGCGCCGGAGCCGGAGCCGGACGCGCTCCGGCCAGGGCCGCGCCAACCGCGAGGATGGCCCACGTCGCCGGGTCCTCGAGGAAGCTCGCGTAGCCGAGCGAGTGGACGAGCATCGCCACGAACAGCGCCGCGAGCGTCGCGCGCGCCGGGGACCCGCGGACGCCGCCGCCGAAGAGCACGAACAGGGCGCTCACGACGAGCGCCACCAGGGCCGCCAGGCCGATCACTCCCTGCTCGGCTGCCACCGCGATCGGCGTGTCGTGCGAAGTCGTGGTCTTCGCCTTCTCGATCTTCGTATAGAAGGCCTCGCCGAACGAGCCGGAGCCCCAGCCCCAGATCGGCCGGTCCCGCGCAAGGTCGAGTCCCCCCCTGATGAGGCTGGTGCGCCCGGCGCCGCCGCTCGAGACCTCCGTGCCGCCGGAGCCGACCGCCACCAGGTAGACGGCGCCGACCACCACCGCAGCAGCGACGGCTGCCGCAGCCACCGTGGTGCCGAGGCGGGCCCAGATGAGAACCAACAGCCCGGTCAGGAGGGCGGCGAAGCTGGTCAGCGAGAAGCTGAAGGCCAGGGCGACGAGCAGCAGGACGGCCACGGCGGCTGCCGCGAGCGCGCGGATGGTGCGCTCCTCCCAGGCCAGGAGCCCCGCCATAGCGAGCATCGCGAGGGCGAGATAGCGACCGAGGATGTTGGGATCGCGAAACAGCGAGTTCACGCGGAAGTAGATGTGCAGGGCGTTCTCGGCGCGCAGGTCCGTGTTGAGGATCAGCTCGCGCACCGCGTACTCGCCGATTGCGATCGCCGCCAGAACGGCCGCGGCGGCGGCCAGCGTCACGAGCGCCCTGCGAATGAGCCGCGGCGACCACTCGACCTCGAAGAGCAGGACGAACAGGGCCGCGAAGGGCACGTAGAAGAACGCCGCGTTCTCGACGGCGTTCTTGACGTCCACCGAGTAGAGAGCCTGCACGGCGTAGAGGGCCAGGGCGACGGCGAGGAGGCGGCGCAGCAGCCGCGGAGTGGGATCGATCGACCGCCGCCGGCTCCATGCAGCCGCGACGAGTCCCGACGAGATCACGGCGTAGAGCGGGACGAGCAGGCTCGACGTGTTGCCGCCGATGTCGACCGGGACCCGCAGCGGGAGGGTGATGACGGCGAGGAGCGGGAAGAGCACGGGCCAGCGGCGCATCGCGGCGGCCAGGACAGCGATCCCGGCGATGGCAACGAGCGCCAGGCCCGCGGCCTCCGGGGGATGGTCGCGGAGGCTGGCCAGGCGCGAGGTGTCCCAGACCTCCCCCAGGATCAGGAACAGGCCGGCGAGGAGCCCGGCGCCGAGCGCTCCGTAGCGCAGGCGCGGGTCGCGGGAGATCAGGCCGAGGGCCGCGCCGCCAAGCGCGAAGAAGAGCCCGACGGCCTGCGGGGCGGATGCGTTCACGTTGACCTTGGGCAGGCCTGGCCCAGGTGAATCTGCTTCGCGATCCAGAGCATGTTGCGCTTGCGGTCGGGGAGGTTCACGCGCAGCGCGTACTGACCGGGTGGCGCCAGCTTGCCGGCGTCGGTGCGCCCATCCCACTTGAAGCTGACGGAGCGGTTGGCCTGCAGCGGCGTGTCCGCTGCGAGGGTCTTCGCCGGGGACAGGCCGGCGCCGACGATCGACACGATTGCGTGTGCGTCGCTGTAACGAGTGAAGAAGCGGACGCTCGCCACGTCCCTGCCCGGCCCCCTGGGGTTGAACGAGCAGGTCAGGCGCTGGACCTGGAGGGCGAGGGTTCCGGTCTTGAAGTGCAGGACCGCAGCCGCCGTGGCGGCCGCGGCCACGACCAGCACGCAGAAGAGCGCCAGGCCGGCCGGGAGCCGCCGCCTCAAGGCTTGGTCCGGTCGACCCCGGCGATCACGACCACGTCCGCGTTTGGCGCCTCCGAGCGCGTCTGCGAGTCGATGGGCTGGATCGGCGTGACGCCGAGGTCATGGGCGACCTTCGTCGCCGGCTTCTTCTGGCCCGGGCTGAACATCACGACGGTCTGCTGGTAGGGCTTGGAGCTCTTTGCGACCGAATCGAGCCTGAAGCCGCTCTGCTTCACGTCGTGGCCCACCTGCCCGCCGAGGCCCGCCTGGGAGGTGCCGTTCAAGACCGTCACGTTGATGCCCGCAGGGGCGGCCGCGCCGGGCTTCGCCGCCTTCGTGGATGGCTCGTTGCCACCGGTGAGCAGCTTGCCGGACGCGACGAGCGCCGCCACGCCGATGACGACGGCCAGCAGGCCGACGATCGCAAGAGACCGCGGCGTCGTCGCCGTTTTCGCGAATCTCCGCCACCTCCGGTGAGGTGCAAGCGCATCGCGCTCCATCGTCACGCGCTCGAGCGCCGGGCGATCCGACGTGATCCGCGAGAGGGGCGGGACCGGGGTGGCGCCCGTGTCGAGACGCTCGCTCGGAGGGATCGGCGTCAGCTGGCCGGATTCGGTGCTCGGGGCGGCAACCGCAGTGAACTCCCCGGTTGCGATCAGAACCTGCTCGAGGTCACGTTCGGCGCGGTCCAGCAGCACCTCGCTGGCGGCGAAGTCGCGGTGCGGATGATCCGGCTCGAGCTCGCGAAGGCGCCGGAGCCGCGCCACGTCGCGGCGTTGGGAGAGGTAGAGCGGGGTGAGGAGCACCGTTCCCGAGAGCGCTGCAAGCGACAGGTAGTTCGGGATCTCGCTGAAGAGGCTCACGGCGATCTACGGGCCGCTGGTCCCAAACGACTTGTCATCGACGCCGATCACGAGGGCCAGCTGGTCCTTGCCGACCACCGCGCTGACGTCGGAGTTCATCGGCCTGGTCTTCATCGCGCCGAGCTTGCCACCCGCGACCTTGGCCAGGGCCGTCGCGTCCAGCTGCTCGCCCTTGGCGAAGAGGACCACGCTCTTCGAGTAGCTCCTTGGCGCGTCGGTGACCGCGCCCGTCTTGTAGCCGGCCGGCTTCACCACCTTGGTGAACACGGTCTCGGCCAGGCCCGGGACGCCCGCGACGCCCTGCTCCTGCGAGCCGTTCAGGACCGCGACCTTGAGCTTGCTCGGGCTCGTGGCGCTCCTGGTCTTGCCGTGGGAGGCGCCTCCGCCACCACCACCGAGGCCGAAGCCGCTGGTCAGGACGCCGGCCGCCACAAGCGCGGCAACAAGCACGCCGAGGACGATCCGCGGGTCGACCGGGGAGCGGCGATCGACCTCCTGGTAGGCCGGGCCGAACCGCTCCGCGATCCCGGCGCGCCAGGCGGCGAAGGCGCCAGCGATCCGCTTGAGGACTCCGGGCTTGTCCTCGCCCGGCTCCCCCTTTGCCTCGGACGCGGCCGACGTCGCCTCCGCGGCCTCGATGGCTCGCTCCGGCGCCCGTCCGGCCCACTCGCGGAGACGACGGACCTCGCGCGCCTCGATGATCACGAGCGCGGCGAGGACGGCGAGCGCGAGGAACGCGGCGACGC
>JAWVFM010000087.1:0-4126 GCA_033856015.1 Solirubrobacterales bacterium | reverse complement strand
GGTGGGACCTGGTCTCGTGCTCCGGCGTTCGCCTGGCGACCGGATGCTGCGCGCGGGAGCGGACCATCACGGCGCCGAGCGCGCAGAGCGGCGCCAGGAAGAGGCAGAGGCCGATCTGGAAGGCCGTGCCGCCGAACGCCTCGCGCCCGAACGCGAGCCCGGCGACGCCGAGGACAAGGGTGAAGAACGAGGTGAGCGCGAAGGCACGCTCCAGTGACGGATCCGGCACGGATTCAGGCCTCATATGCATCGGTAGGCGAGCCACACACGTAGGATCGGCGCCTGAGTGAGCGAGCTTGAGTCGCAGCGCGAGCGTGCGTGGCTCAGCCGAGGATCCGCCTGCGGCGGATCACCCGCTCCGCGATCCCGAGGGTGGCCTCGAGCTCGGCGGAATCCGGGTCGCTGCGCAGCGCGACCCGAGCCGCCTCGGCCAGGGCCTCCCTGCGAGTCTCGAGCTCGACGAGGTCCGCCGCCTGGTCCACGCCGCCGGTGCCTTCGAGCTCGATAAGGAGCGCCGCGACGGCGCTCCGCAGCTCGAGCGCGGCTTCGCGGAGCCGGCCGGCGTCCAGGTCACCGCGCGCTCGGAGCAGGAGGGACTCGCAGACGCTGACGTTTTCGCGGCCACCGAGCACCGCGGCGATTCGCTCCTGAGGGCGCAGCGCCTCGACACGCCGCGAGCGCGGCGCGGACGGCGGCACGTCGACCGCTGCGCTCCACTCGCCCCCGGCCAGGGCGTCGCCCAGCCCGTAACCAACCCGCACGGCAAGGGCGCGGTCCCGCGAGAGGTCCGGAACGAACGCGTCCTGCGCCGCCGCGCGCTGCGCGTGAAGCGCGCGGTTGAGGATCCGCAGCGCGTCGCCGACGATCTCCTCCAGCGCGGCGTCGTCGCGGGACGTCTTCGCGAGCCATTCACCGGCCTCCACCTCGCCGGGGAACGAGTCGGCGCGGACGACGGTGGCGCGGTGGACGTGGATCGTCGGCGCCTCCTCACCGGGCTTCACGTCGCGGGGGCGGGCGCGTCGGCGCCGGCGGCGGCCGAGGGGGGCGTCCACGACGTCGAGAATGAGCACTCCCTCCGGCGCGTCCTGGGCTTGGCCCGCTGGCCGCACCGGGTAGCGCCCGGGCGTGAGGCCGTAGCCGCTCGCCAGGTCGAACTGGACGAACGGGAAGTGAGGTTCGGTCACCGGCGCGCCGGCTTCACGCGGAGCGGCAGGCCGGGTGCGATCAGTCGCCGGCGCCCTTGCCGGTCTTCAGCGAGAATCGCGAGGGCTTGGTGCGCACCTTCGGGTTGTGGATCTGCGCGATCCGCCCGATCAGGCGCTTCCACTGCCCGCCCTTGAGCAGCGAGTTGAACTGGCTGGAGGTGGTCTGGGCCGAACCGCCGCCGTAGCCGACGTCGCCGGGCTGCGGCGCGTAGCCGACATGGATGTGGTCGTAATGGTCGGGCAGCGCGAAGGACGGCCCGCCGAGGTTCATCAGGGAGATGATCTGGTGCGGTTGCATGTTCCCCTGAAGCTTCAGCAAGGTCTTGATCACGGCCTCGGTGATCGTGCCCGGGCCCTGGTTGCCCACGATCGGTATGCCGTTCACGGCGGCGATGTCCATCGCGTCGCCGTAGTAGTGCTCGGACACGTAGCCCGAGGTCGTGTACTGGGAGTGGCCGCAGCGCAGCGCCGTGATCGTGAGCCGGAAGCCGTTGTCGGCGAGGTACTCCATGGCCGCGAGGATGCGCCGGTTGATCTGGCCCGTCTTGATGTCGTTGCGGCCGCATGAGTAGATGGAGAGGCGCGGGTCGGCCAGGACCTGGTGCTGGAGCTGAGTCTTGGAGGCGAGCAGTGCCTGGCTGACGCTCGTCGACGCGAACGGGTTCTTGCCGGCCGCGCGGTAGATGGAGGTGTCCTCGAGGAGCTTCCAGCCATCCAGGATCGGCTTCGGGTCGATCGACGGAGCGCCGCGGCCGGCGGGCCGGATCGCGAAGTTCAGGTGGGGCGCGAGGCCTGCCGAAGGACCGATGCGGCCAAGGACGGTTCCGGCGACGACCTTGGAGCCCTTGCGCAGGGTGCGCAGGTTCATCGTCTTGCTGTCGTAGCGAAGGATGTCGTGGCCGTAGGCCTTCGTGGTCTGGATGTTCTGGCCCTTGCCGGAGAGGCTGTTGAGCTGACCGTTGAGGCCGGCGCGGTCGACGTTGTGCTGGCGCTGCGGAAGCGCGTAGAGGCGGCGGCGGGCGTCCTGCGTGTTCTTCGGCTGCGGCTTGGCCGCGGGCTTCGCGCTGGATGACTTCACGGTCTTGGCCTTCACGGCCTTCGCCGGGGCGACCTGCTTGGAGGCCCCGTTGGTGCCGGCGGTCGCGGCGGTGCTCGGCTTCGAGTTGCCGCTGGCGGGCTTCACGATCTTGAAGGAGCTCTTGGTGAGCTTCTGCTGCTTCGGAACGGGATAGAGCTTCGAGAGGCCGGCGAGCTGGGCGTAGGTGAAGCGGTTGCCGTACGCGTCGGAGAGGACGACGTAGTTGCCGAGCTTCTTCGAGTGTCCGATCCGCTGGATCGTGCCGTCGTTGACGGCCACGACCGGCGCGCCGTTGTGCGCGTAGATGTTGATGCCGTGGCGCGTGGGCGAGCTCGTCACGACGTCGGCGACGTTCCCGGTGACGCCCTTGCGGGGCTTCGCGCGCTTCGCGGCCTGACGATCGACGAGGTCGTCGGCGTAGCGGGCGTTGGCGGCGACCGGGAAGCGGTCGCCCTCGGTCAGGCCGGTCAGCGAGCTGACCAGGTCGGCCGGGAGCTTGCCGTACTGGCGGGCGTAGAGGAGGACCTCGTCGACGTACCAGTTGGCGTGGTTGTAGGCGAAGATGCCGCGGCGGATGTCAGTGCTGCCGCCGGCGGCGCGCAGGTAGCGCGCGGCCGCGCAGATCGCGTCGACCGGGTTGTACGGGTCGGCGCGACCGTCTCCGTTGGCGTCGACTCCGTATGCCTTCCACGTGGAGGGGATGAACTGCATCCAGCCGACCGCACCCGCGGTGGAGACGTTGAGGTTCGTGCCGAAGTCGGTCTCGATGCGGTTGATGCCCGCGAGCACCTGCCACGGAATCCCGTACTGGGTTCCGCAGGCCTGGTAGATGGGGAGGAGGAAGGGAGGAATGGAGAACTGCGAGATGACGAAGTCGGGGACGCCGATGGGAGCGGCGCCGAGGTTCGCGATGGTCAGGCTGGGGTTCGACCTCGTCGGCACGCCGTTCGGCTTGCGGGTCGGGGACGGCGGCATCGGCTTCGACTCCGGGCTCGGCTTGACGCTGACGCGGCCGCCGCGGGAGGGAGCGAGCCCGCCGTGAGAGTGGCCCGTGGTGGTGGAGGTGGAGCCGTTGCCCTGGCCGCCTCCGCCGACGGTGCCGCCGCTGCCGCCGGTCGTGGTGTTGCCCGGACCGCCGACGCTGCCACCGCTGCCGGAGGTCGTGGTGCCGCCCCCGTGAGTGGTCGTGCCGCCGCTGGTCGTCGTGCCGCCACCGGTGGTCGTGCCGCCGCCACCGCCCGAGCCACCGCTGCCGCTCGAGCCGGACTCGCTGTTGTCGAGCGGCCCTGAGCAGTCCGGGTCGGCGAGGTCGGTGAGGCCGTCGCCGTCGTTGTCCTTGAGGTCGGAGCACTGGGGGAGGGTGCCCACGGGCGGGAGCGGAGCGCCGCCGGGAAGGGTCACCTGGACACCCTGATGTCCGGTTGTGATGACGGATGCGGCGCTGGCGAAGGCGGTCGCGACCGCAGCAGCGATCACGGCGACCACGGTGATGAAAAAGAGCTTCCGTCCCATGTTGTTAACGCACCTCAACTGCCTCGCGGCAGCACGCGAGGTGATCTCCACTGACCGTGGGAACGCTACTTGTTATCCAGGCGGTTTGCAATGTAGAACCGAGCATCAGGGAACGCTATCCAACGGGGGCCGGCGTTGCGCCGGCTCCCAGGCGTGAACCATGCCCGGTACTGCATCGGCATGCGCCGCCCCGGGCTTTACCCGGTAACCTCGCCCGCCACCGCGTAGCCAGGCGAAACGGCCCTTGAAATGAGCGAAGAAGAGCACTCCAACACGAGCATCCGGGCACGCGGCGAAGAGGCTGTGGGCGAGCTCGCCCAGGCGCTGCTCG
>JAWVFM010000086.1:0-5191 GCA_033856015.1 Solirubrobacterales bacterium | reverse complement strand
GGCCGTCCGTCTTCAGACCGAACCCGGTGACGCTGCCGACCGCCTGGCAGAAGCGCTTGACCGGCGCGCTGGAGTGGCGGTCGATGTAGTGCTCGGACGGCTTCTGGGGGCAGAGCGGGGCCGGGGTCTTATTCGTCTGGCCGATGACGGAAGCCGGCCGCGGCGGGCGCTTGCCCTGAGCCGGCAGCCCGGCAAGGGCAGTCGCGGCCACGAGCAGTCCGCAGAGGGCCGTAAAGACGAGCGCGTATGAGATGCGGCTTCGAAGCCGCTTGTCGGTGGCTTTGGAAGACATCGACTCGTGAGTAGCTTAGGCGCCTGTGAAGACGCTGGCGGTCCCGCCGCCTCGCTTGCAGGCTAACGCGCATCCATAAACTGCGCCGCGATGCCGGCGATCGTCACCGAGGGGCTGGAGCGCGAGTTCCAGGGCGGCCTGAAGGCCGTGGACGGCGTCGACCTCGAGGTGGCCGAGGGCACGATCTACGGATTCCTCGGTCCGAACGGCGCGGGCAAGACGACGACGGTGCGCATGCTGACGACGCTGCTTCGCCCGACCGGTGGCACCGCGACGGTCGCCGGCAAGGACGTGGTCACCGAGGCGAAGGAGGTCCGGCGGGCGATCGGCGTGGCCCTCCAGGAAGCGGCTCTCGACCCGCTGATGACCGGGCGGGAGCTGATCCGGCTGCAGGCGACGCTCCACGGCCTCCCGACCGCCGAGGGACGCCGCCGGGCAGACGTCCTGCTCGAGCGGGTGGGGCTGACCCAGGCCGCGGACCGGCGGGTCGGCACGTACTCGGGAGGGATGCGCCGGCGGCTCGACCTCGGCTCCGCGCTCGTCCACGAGCCGCGCGTGCTGTTCCTCGACGAGCCGACCACTGGACTCGACCCGGTCAGCCGCAAGGCGATCTGGGCCGAGGTCTCGCGCCTGAACTCCGAGGGAACGACTGTCTTCCTGACGACTCAATACCTGGAGGAGGCCGATGAGCTGGCGGACCTCGTCGGGATCATCGACGACGGGCGGATCGTCGCCGAGGGTACGCCGGGCGAGCTCAAGGCGCAGATCGGCCGCCCTCACCTCGAGATCCGGCTCGCAGCGGGCACGGCCGAGCGCGGCGAGGAGGTCGTGGCGCGCTTCGGCAAGCAGCTCCCCTCGAAGGACGGGGTGATCCTGGTCGAGATCGAAAGCGGCGCGGCCGGGGTGGCGCCCGTCGTCCGCGCGCTCGACGACGCGGGGCTCGCTGTGGAGTCGCTCGATCTGGTCGAGCCCACGCTCGACGACGTCTTCGTCGCCCAGACCGGCCACCACCTCGAGGGCGACGAGACGAAGGAGCCGGACCCCGGGACAGCAGAGGCGTCCCTTTGAGCCCCGGATTCGCCGCGACCCTCCGGGTGATCGGCGCGCTCGGGGCGCGATCGATCAAGCAGACGTTTCGCCGTCCGCAGCTGATGGCGCCGATCCTGATCTTCCCCTCGCTGCTCCTCGCGGTGCAGACCGGCGGCGCCGGCGGCGCCGTCAACCTGCCGCAGTTCCCGCAGGTCCACGGCTTCCTCGACTTCATGCTCGCCGGAGCGATGATCCAGTCGGCCCTCCTGGCGTCCAACAGCGGCGGCATCGCCCTCGCGGTCGACATCGAGATGGGCTTCACGGATCGGCTCTTCGCGGCCCCGGTTCCGCGCTTCGCGATCGTGCTCGGAAGGCTTGCCGCGACCGCCGCGCTCGGCGCGTTCTCGGCGGTGTGGTTCATCGGCGTCGGCCTGATCTTCGGCGCCCACTTCCAGGACGGCGTCCCCGGGATCCTCCTGATGATCGCCCTGGTGACGCTCTCGGCGGTCGCGCTCGGGGGCATCGGCGCGGCGATCGCGCTGCGCACCGGCAGCGCGTCCGTCGTGCAGGGGCTGTTCCCCCTGGTCTTCGTGATCCTCTTCCTCTCGTCCGCGTTCTTTCCCGCGACCCTGATCCTCGAGCCCGCGAAGACCATCGCCCAGTACAACCCGATCTCGTTCATCGTCGAGGCTATTCGCGACCCCGTGATCTCCTCGCTGTCGCTGGCGACGCTCGGCAAGGCCGTGGCGTCGATCACGGGTATCGCGGCGTTCAGCGTCTGGCTGTCGAGCCGCGCCCTCAACGCGAGGCTGAGGAGGGGCTGAGCGGATGGAGGCAGCGGTTCAGGGCTCGAACGTCGCCACGATCGCCGCGCTGGTGCGCCGCGCGGGCAACGAGCTCGTCCGGGTTCCAGGCGCCGCGATCCCCGGAGTGCTGGCGCCGGCGATCTTCTTCATCGGCCTGAGCTCGGTATTCGGGCACCTGACCCTCCTCCCGGGGTTCGACACCTCGAGCTACCAGAGCTTCCTCATCCCGGTCAGCCTGCTGCAGGGAGCCGGGTTCACCGGCGCGGCGACCGGCGTGAACCTGGCGCGCGACATCGAGCAGGGGTGGTTCGATCGCCTCCTGGCATCTCCCGCCCCGCGCTGGACGCTCCTCACCGGAATGGTGCTCTCGGCCTCCATCCGCTCGCTCATCCCGGCGACCTTCCTGCTCATCATCGGCTTCGCGCTCGGCGTCCATTGGCCCGGGATCGACGGGCTCGTGCTGACCTACGTGCTGGTGATGGGCATGGGCGTGGTCGCGGCGCTCTGGGGGTCGATGCTCGCGCTTCGCTACCGCAGCCAGTCGGCTGCGCCTCTGATGCAGTCGGGAATGTTCGTGGCCGTCCTGATGACCACCGCTTACGCCCCCGCGAGCCTGCTCCAGGGCTGGCTCCACACGGTCGCGCGCATCAACCCGGTGACGCACGTGATCGAAGCGGCCCGTCAGGGCTTCACCACGGGCATCACGTTCTCCGGCACCTGGCCTGCGTTTGCGGCGATCGCCGGCCTGGTCCTCGTGCTGTCCACGTTCGCCATGCGCGGCATGTACCGCATCACGGCGGATTGACAGGAGACCTGCCGGAAATCTGCCGCCGGGTCCTCGCCGCCAGCTGGGCGGAGGGCGAGCGGCGCGGCGTGCCGTTCTCCTACACGCGGCCGAGCCCGAGCCGCTACCCGTGGCAGTGGTACTGGGACTCGTGCTTCGCCGCGATCTCCTGGCGGCGCCTCGATCCGGAGCGGCCGCGACGCGAGCTGGAGTCGCTGCTGGGCGCGATGCGTCCGGACGGGTTCGTCGGGCACGTCGTCTTCTGGGATCGGCCGCTCGGCCTTTGGCGGCGCGTCTACTACAACGTCGACTCCGGTCGCTCGGAGATGACCGGGACGATCCAGCCGCCGCTCCTGGCGTGGGCTTGGCGGATCGCGGTGGGCAATCCCGTCGCGGAGGCGCGGATCGCGACCCACCATGCCTGGCTTCGCGGGAACCGAGACCTGGAGGGGGACGGGCTCCTCTGGATCATCCAGCCGGACGAGTCGGGGCTCGACTCCTCCCCCAAGTTCGACCCCGTCTGGGGCCGCCGGGCGCATGGGCGGACCGGCTTCCCGCTGCTCGTCGCGCGCAACCGCAGGCTCCGCTGGGACGCACGGCGGATTCGGGACGCCGGCGGCCCGGTGCTCTGCGAGGTGCTCACCAACGTCCTGTGGGGCCTCGCGCGGCTAGCCGCCGGCGAGCCGTCGATCACGCCCCAGCTCGTCGACCGGCTCTGGGACGAGCGGCTCGGGTACTTCGTGGACGTGGCTCAGCCCGGCGAGATTCGCCCGGCCGTGAACACGTGGGCGGGGCTGGCTCCGCTGGCCCTTCCAGACCTTCCGGAGCCGATCGGCAGGCGGCTCGTCGAGGAGCATCTGCTGAACCCGGCCGAATACCTCCTGCCCGTATGGCCGCCGTCGGTGGCGGCAGCCGAGCCGAGCTTCGAGCCCGGGCGTGGACCGGGCCTCAAGCGCTTCTACTGGCGCGGGCCGACCTGGGTGAACGCCGCCTGGCTCTTATGGCTCGGGCTCGTCCGCCTCGGCTACGCGGCGGAGGCCCGATCGATGGCTGACGCGGTGACCGCAGCGGTCGTCCGCGAAGGCCTGCGCGAGTACTACAACCCGCGCACCGGCGAGGGCCTGGGCGCGGAGGACTTCGCCTGGACGTCGCTCGCCATGGAGCTCGCCGACCCCGACCCGACTGCGAGCTCGAGCTACTTGTAGCGGTAGGTGATCCGGCCGCGGTCGAGGTCGTACGGGGAGAGCTCGATCTTGACCTTGTCGCCGGGCAGGATGCGGATGTAGTGGCGGCGCATCTTGCCGGAGATGTGCCCGAGGACCTCGTGGTCGTTCTCCAGCTTCACCCTGATCATGGTGTTGGGGAGGGCCTCGGTGTCCTCGCCCTCCATCTCGATCTTCTCTTCCTTGCCCATCGGCGCGAAGAGCGTAGCAGCGCCCTATTGACGCTCCGGCGCGAGCCAGGCGGCCACTCTGAGCGTCCCTACCGCCCTTCGAACGTCGCCTTGCCGGGCCCGTCGCGGAGAAACGACGCCACCGCGGCCTTCAGGTCCTCGGTCTCGAACAGCCCGCCCGCGACCTCCGGCGTCAGCTCGTCGGCGCGCGCGACGCCACCCTCCAGGTACCCCCTGACGATCCGCTTCGTCGCAGCGTGCGCCTTGGTGGGACCGTCGGCCAGGCGCTTCGCGAAGCGCATTCCCTTCGCCTCGAGCTCGCTGTCGGGGAGCACGCGGTTGACGACGTTCCAGCGCTCGAGGGTCGCGGCGTCGAAGGTCGCGCCGGTGTAGACGAACTCCCGCGCCCGGCCCGGCCCGGCGCGCTCCGCCATGCGCTGGGTTCCGCCTGCCCCCGGCGTGAGGCCGACCACCGCCTCGACGAGGCCGAACTTCGCGGACTCCGCCGCCCAAATCAGGTCGCAACCGAGGGAAACCTCGAGCGCGGCCGTGAGGCACAGGCCGTGAACGAGGGCGAGCGTCGGGACTGGGAGCGCCTCCAGGCGCTGAACCGGCCCGAGCAGGGCGCCAAATGTGCGCGAGCCGTCCTCGTCGGCGTCGACCAGCCTCTGGAAGACGTTCACGTCGACGCCGCCGCTGAAGATGTCGCCCTCGGCGCGCCAGACCACGCAGCGCACGTCGCCGTCGGCCTCGATCTCGTCGAGACAGGACACCAGGCCGTCGAAGACCGCGTCGCCGAAGAGGTTGAGCGGCGGGTTGCTCAGCACGATCGACGCGATCGCGCCGTCGCGCTCGATTCGAACCGGTTGGCTCACGCGCCCTCCGCG
>JAWVFM010000085.1:0-3208 GCA_033856015.1 Solirubrobacterales bacterium | reverse complement strand
TCTCCATGGTCTGGCCGTCGGCGATCGGCCACTTCGGCAGGCAGCCGGACTGCTGGGCGTCGGCGAGGAGCGAGTGGACCATGTCGCTCGCGCGCCCCGGGTGGAGGATCGCCAGGAGCGCCATCTGCGTCCGGTACGTGTCCCAGCCCGAGAAGTCGGCGTACTGGGTGTGCCCGGCGGTCGCGTGGACCGCGCCGTCCATGCCGCGGTACCTGCCGTTGGCGTCGCTGAACGTCCGCGGCGAGAGCTCCGCCTGGTAGAGGTCCGTGTAGAAGGTCCGCAGCTCGCGCCGCGGCGCGCCCCCGACCCGGACCTCGCCGAGGTCGCGGTCCCACGCGGCCCGGGCCTGGCGCTTCAGGGCACCGAGGCTGTGGCCGGCGCTCTCGGCGCGCAGGTTGCGCCGGGCGTCCGCGACGCTCACGAACGAGACCCCGATCCGCGCTGAGACGGTGCGCTGCCGGCGGGCGTTGAAGGTCGCGTAGGCGCCGGCCTGGGCGAAGTCGCGCGGCGCGAACGGCACGTTGTCGGCGCTCGAGCGCGAGCCCTTCCGAAGCGCGCTCTGCTTCCACGTGCCGAAGGCGCGAAACCGGCGGTCGAAGTGGGCCGCGAAGTAGACGCGGTACTGGTTTCGCTGCGCGCAGAAGTGGCCGCTCGTCGCCTCGCCGGTGATCTCGCCTCGCGACGGGTGGAGCTTCACGGCGGCGTGGCTCGTGCCCGCGCCGCTGCCGCCGGCGTTCACGAGGAGCGAGGCGTGGGGCGTTCGCGGGAAGGTGAACCGCGCGAAGCCGGTACGCGTCGTGGCCGCGAGGTCCGCGGTCACCGAGCCTCTGCCCGGCGGATCGACGCGGACGCGGTACGCACCCGGCGAGGCGCTCTCGCGCCGGTGGCTGAAGGAAGCCTCGTAGCGGGACTGGAGCCCGTTGCCGCCGGGCTGCGCGGGCGAGCTCGCAAGCTTCGCCGTCAGCGGCACGAACGGGAAGTCGCCGTACGCAGGACATCCTGCCCCGCTCAGATGCGTGAGGCTGAAGCCGGTGATCCTGTGAGAGCGATAGCCGTAGCCGCGGCCGCTCCCGGTGGCCGGCAGCCCGACCTTCGCAGCGACCTTGTCCTCCGGGCTCGCGGTCGTGTCGGGGCCGAACTGGACCATGCCGAAGGGCATCGTCGCGCCCGGGAAGGTGCCGCCCGGCTGCGCGGCGCCGCGCGCGGTTGCGGTGCCCGCGAACGGGTTGACGTAGCTCGCCAGATCGGGCTTCGCCGCGGCCGTGGCCGGCGCCAGCATGGCGCCTGCGGCCAGGGCCAGGATCGAACCGCCGAATGGGAATCGCGACTTCATGCCATGACCCCCTCCCAGCCTCGTCGCGCTCACGCTACAGGAGCCCCTGCCTCGGCCTGGGAGAATTGACGGGTGAGCGAGAAGGGACCGACTCGGGGGCGGACCGCAAGAACCGCACGCCTTGGCCGCGTGGCCGCAGGCGGCGCCGTCCGCTGGGCCGGCGGTCGCCTGGACTCGCGCGGCACGGACGAGGAGCAGCGCCGTCGGCGCGGCGACCGGATGGTCGCGACGATCGACGCGCTCGTCGACCAGCTGGCGGTGATGCGCGGCGCGGCGATGAAGGCCGGCCAGGTGCTCTCGACGATCGAGTTTCCCGGCCTCGACCCCGACCAGGCCGAGTACCTGCAGGGCCGGCTCGCCTCGCTTCGCGACAACGTGCCGGCCGTCGGCTGGAAGCAGATGCGGGGCGTGCTCGCCGAGGAGTGGGACGCGGACCCCACCGAGGTGCTGGCGGAGATCGGCCCCGAGCCGGCCGCGGCGGCGTCGATCGGCCAGGTCTACCGCGGCCGCACCCACGAGGGCGCGGAGGTGGCGGTCAAGGTCCAGTACCCGGGGATCGCCGACGCAGTCGAGTCCGACATGCGCAACCTCCGCATGCTCTCGCCGGTCCTACGGCGGATGATGCCCGGGCTCGAGGTGGGCGACGTGCTCGAGGAGCTTCGCGAGCGCATCGTGGAGGAATGCGACTACGAGCTCGAGGCCGCCATGCACCGGCGCATCGCCCGGCGCTGGCGCGAGCACCCGTTCATCTTCGTGCCCGGCGTCGACACGTCGTTGAGCCGTCGCCGCGTGCTCGTCACCGAGTGGGTTGACGGGCTGTCGTTCGAGCAGGTGGGCGATGAGCCGGACGCGGTGCGCGACCGCTTCGCGGAGATCGTCTATCGCTTCTTCTACGGAACGGCTCTCCAGCTCGGCGTGGCCCTGGGCGACCCGCACCCGGGCAACTACCTCCTGCGGGCAGACGGCAGCGTCGCCTTCTTCGACTTCGGCATGGCGCGCAAGCTGCCGCCGGACTACCTGGTCCGCGAGGCCCGCATCGTCGCCGCCGTACGCGACAACGACGAGGCCGGGCTGCTGGCCGGGATGATGGAGCTCGGCTACCTGCCCGGCGAGCTCGACGGGTGGCGCGCGGACCTGCTGCTGAAGCACATGCGCGCGATCAGCTGGTGGCTCTACAGCGACGAGCCGCTGCGCCTCGCGCCCGAGGACCTCTGGCGCGGCACGGAGGCCCTGCGCGAGGAGGGCGGCGGCGAGCTCGTCGAGCAGCTCCGCCGGATGACGCTGCCCCCCGAGGCCCTGCTCCTGCGCAGGATGGAGGGACTCCTCTTCCAGATCGTCTCGACGCTTCGCGCCTCCGCGCCCTGGGGGGCCCTGCTGGGCGAGCTGATCGAGGGCAACGAGCCGGTCGGCGAGCTCGGCACCGAGCACGCGGCCTGGCTCGCCGCGCGCCGCTCCTAGCCGACGCTTCCAGTCCTACTTGCCGTTGAGAACGGCGACGCGGGGGTTCTCGTAGTCCGGGACAGCGACGTCCGGACGCTTGTCGCCGTTGAAGTCCGCGATCGCCGCGGAGTACGCGGAGGCCCCCTCGGCGGCCTTGTACTTATGGCTGGCGGAGAGGCCTCCCTTGGCCCGGCCGTAGAGGACGGAAGCGGCACCTGAGTTGTGGCTGGAGTCCAGCGTCGTCACGAGATCGGGGCGCCCGTCGCCGTTCAAGTCGCCGACGGCCGGCTCGTAGGCGCAGGTCCCGTTGGTGTCCGGGTAGGAGCGAGTGGCCTTGAAACCAACCTTCTTGCCGGGCAGGAGCAGGACCGCGCCGGGGCCGCTGCGGCAGGTCGTCACGACCAGGTCCGCGCGGTGGTCCTGGGTGAACTGCCC
>JAWVFM010000084.1:0-7322 GCA_033856015.1 Solirubrobacterales bacterium | reverse complement strand
CCTCGGGCGGAATCGTGGTGATGCCGGCGCCCGTCTCGGCTTCGGCCGGGGGCTCCGGGCCGCGGGCTGCGCGGGCAGCTTCCACCGGCACCTCGGGCGGCTTTGGCTGGGCCGGCGGCTCGGGTGCTTGGTTCACGCGCTTGGCCAGGCGAGCGCGCCGGCGCTCCTCCCGGGCGAGGCGGCGCTCCTCGCGATCGCGGTCCGCGTCGGATTGGTTGAACGGATCGAGCCAGTCCTCGGTCATCGAGCTCCCTTGCCCGCTTCGAGGTAGGACTCCAGCAGATGCGCCGCCGCGAGGGCGTCCGCGGGAGCCCGAGCTCCGGCTCGCGCCGACGCGTCGGCGAGCCTGGTGGTCAGCCGTTCGTCATAGGTCTCGACGGGGACGTCGATCGCGGCGGCAAGCGCCACGGCGAACTCCCGGGCGCGAGCGGCCTGTTCGCGCTCCGTGCCGTCGAGCGAGACCGGCAGCCCGACCACAACGAGCTCGGCCCCGTTCGCACGGGCGATCGCGGCCACGGCCTCCGGGTCCGGCGGCTCGGCAACCTCGAGCGGGCGCGCGAGCGTCCCGCTCGGGTCGCTGATCGCGAGCCCGGCGCGAGCTGCCCCGTGGTCCACGGCCAGCACGATCATGGCGACTCCGAACTGCGCATCTAGTCGCCGAGCGCGCCCACCAGGGCGCTCCGAGCCGCGGCGAGCGCGTCGTCCAGACGCTCGGGGTCGCGGCCTCCGGCCTGTGCCATGTTGTCGCGCCCGCCGCCGCCACCGCCGACGATCGCGGCAGCCTCGCGCACCACGGTGGCGGCCGAGAGGCCGCGCTCCACCGCCGCGTCGGCGAAGAGGGCGACGAGCGCCACCTTTCCATCCGCTGCCCCGCCAAGGACCACCGCGGCGTCGCCGAGCTTGGCGCGCACGCGCTCGGCCAGCTGCAGCATCGCGTCCTGGTCGGAGAGCGCGGTTCGCGCCGTGACGAGCTTGATGCCGCCCGCCTCCTCAGCGGCGGCGGCGAGAACCTCCGCCTCCTCGGAGGCGTCCCGGCGCACTGCCTCGGCGACGCTGGACTCGAGCTCCGCAAGGCGTTCGCTCGCCCGCCGCGCCCCACTCAGCGCGTCGCCCGAGCCGAGCACCCTGGCGGCCTCGTCGAGCTCGGCGCTCCGCCCTCTGAACCAGTCGATCGCGGCCGGCCCGGTCAGCGCCTCGATCCGGCGGACGTTTGCCGCGCTCGAGCCCTCCGAGACCACGGTGAAGATCCCGACCTCGGCGCTGGAGGCAACGTGCGTTCCGCCGCAGAGCTCGCGCGAGACGCCTTCGACCTCCACCACCCGGACCCAGTCACCGTACTTCTCGCCGAACAGCGCCATCGCGCCGAGCGCCTCGGCCTCGGCGCGCTCCATCTCGACCGCCCGGACTGGCGTTGAGCGCTTGACCCACTCGTTCACGCGGTCCTCGACGTCGCGGAGCTCGTCGGGCGTGAGGGGCCCGCTGTGCGTGAAGTCGAAGCGCAGCTTGTCCGGGCGCACGGCGGATCCCGCCTGGCGAACGTGGGTGCCGAGGCGCTCGCGAAGCGCCGCGTGCAGCAGGTGGGTCGCCGTGTGGTTTCGCATCGTCGCGTGGCGCTTGTAGTCGTCCACCCTCGCCTCGACCACCGCGCCGGCCTCCGGCGCGTCGCCCCGGACCCGCACGGCCTGGTCGTCGCCGACGCGATAGACGTCGAGCACCTCGAGCTCCTCGCCCGCGCGGACGATTCCCGAGTCCGAGACCTGGCCGCCGCCCTCGGGGTAGAACGGGCTCTCCTCGAGCTTGACAAGGGCTTCGCCGTCGAGCTCCCGCGAGGCAACCACGGCGGTCTCGCCGGCGAGCGTCTCGTAACCCACGAACTCCGCCTTCGGCGTCGAGGTGACGAACTCGACCACCCGCGCCCTGCCGTCCGCCGGGGCGCCGCTCGGGCTCCGTCGCGCGCGCTCGCGCTGATCCGACATCAGCGCCTGGAAGCCCGCGTCGTCGACCGACAGGCCCTCCTCGGCGAGGAGCTCCCTGGTCAGGTCGTACGGGAAGCCGTACGTGTCGTGAAGCTTGAAGACCTCTTCCGGCTCGACCGCGGCCGCGCCAGCGTCCTTGGCGGCCCGGACGAGGGTGGCCAGGAGCTCGGAGCCGCGCTCGAGCGTGTGGCCGAAGCTCCGCTCCTCGTCGTCGACCCACCGCATGACGCTCGCCCGCTCGGCCTCGAGGTGCGGGTACGCGCCGGCGAGCAGCTCGATCGCGAGGTCCGCGAAGCGGCCGAGGTACGGCGACTCGAGGCCGAGGACGCGGCCCTGCTGAATCGCGCGTCGCATGATCCGCCGCAGGACGTAGCCGCGGTCCTCGTTCGATGGCACCACCCCGTCCGCGAGCAGGTTGACGGTGCCGCGCGAGTGGTCGGCGATGATCCTCATCGCCCGCGTCACCTTCGGGTCCGAGCCGTAGGTCGACCCGGAGAGCTCCTCCGCGAGGTCGACCAGCGGGCGCAGGAGGTCCGTGTCGAAGACGGAGTCGACGCCCTGCTGGATCGCCGCCATGCGCTCGAGGCCGAGCCCGGTGTCGATGCTCTGCTTCGGCAGCGGGCTCGTGGTGCCGTCCTCGTGCAGCTCCAGCTGCATGAAAACCAGGTTCCAGTACTCGAGGAACCGGTCCGTGTCGTCGCCCGGCAGGTCGTCCGGCCCGCCGAAGGCCTCGCCGCGGTCGAGGTACATCTCCGAGCAGGGCCCGCACGGCCCGAACGGCCCCGCCTGCCAGAAGTTGTCCTTGCGGGGGAGGCGGACGATCCGCTCCTCCGGCACGCCCTGCGCCCTCCAGAGCTCGATCGCCTCCTCGTCGGGCCCGATGCCGAGCTCGTCATCGCCGGCGAAGACGGTGACCCAGATACGTTCCTCGTCGAAGCCGAAGCCCTCGCGCGAGAGCTCCCATCCGAGGTCCACGGCTCGCTCCTTGAAGTAGTCGCCGAAGCTGAAGTTGCCGAGCATCTCGAAGAACGTGAGGTGGCGGCGGGTGTTGCCGACCTCCTCGATGTCAGGCGTTCGAAAGCAGCGCTGGCTTGTCGTCAGCCGCAGCGCCGGCGGCTCCTCGCGGCCCTCGAAGTACGGCTTGAGGGGCTGCATCCCGGCCACCGTCAGCAGCGTCGAGCGATCGTCCGGCGCCGGCACGAGCGAGCCCGAGGGGCGCCGCAGATGCTCGCGCGCCTCGAAGAACGACAGGAAGGTCTCGCGGATTTCGGCCGAGTTCACGGGACCGACCAGTCTAAGTACCCGCCCCGCCCCGGCATCCGGACGGTTCGCTCAGGCCGCGATCGTCGCCCGTCCCACGACCAGGTCACCGTCCATGAGGCAGGCGGTCTGGCCGGGCGCGACTCCGTAGGCGGGCTCCTGCAGCGCCAGCTCGAGCCGGCCGGGCGCCCAGGCGGGCGAGCTGACCGAGCAGGGGATCGGCGCCGAGTGGTAGCGGAGCCTCACGCGGTTGACGCGGGAGTGCGCGCGGTAGAGCCGCGCGTCGCGGACCGGGACCGCTCGCCTGGCAAGCTCGCCGCGCGCGCCGACCGTCACGCGGTTTCGCGTCGGGTCCGTGGCGAGCACGTAGAGCGGCTCGGCCGAGCCGATGCCGATCCCACGCCGCTGGCCGATGGTGAAGTTCTGGTGGCCCGGGTGGAGCCCGAGGACCCTCCCGCTCGTATCGACCAGCTCTCCCTCGCGGGCGTCGAGAGCGCCGTTTCGCTCGAGGAAGGCCCGCTTGCCCTCGCCCGCCAGGAAGCACAGGTCCTGGCTCTCGCGCTTGGCCGCGACCGGCAGGTCGGCCCGCGCAGCGAGCTCGCGCACCTCGGACTTTCGCAGGCCCGCGAGCGGGAAGCGAAGCGCCGCCAGCGTCTGCGGCCTGACGCCAGCGAGCATGTAGGTCTGGTCCTTGGCCGCGTCGGCCGCCGCGGTCAGGAGCGGGCCCTCGCCGTCGTCGACCAGTCGCGCGTAGTGGCCGGTGGCCAGCGCCGGCGCACCAAGGCGCTCCGCCAGCGCCACCATCGCGTCCAGCCGCAGGTCGCCGTTGCACACGACGCACGGGTTCGGCGTCTCCCCCGCCGCGTAGCCGCTCAGGAACCGCTCCACGACGCCCGCCCGGAACGCCTCGCGCAGGTCGAGGGTGAGGTGCGGGATCCCGAGGGAGTGCGCGAGCGCGCGGGCGCCGAGCACCGCCTCGGGCGAACAGCAGCTGCGCTCGCCGTCATTCGCACGATCCGCCCAGAGCTTCACGGTCACGGCGACGACCTCGGCGCCGCGCTCGCGCTCGAGCAGGGCGGCCACCGCGGAGTCGACGCCGCCGCTCAGCGCGACGAGCACCCGCTCGCGGCGGGCCGGGGGCGCGACGAGCGTCTCGCCCGCCGCCGCCACGGCGCTGAGCGCGCGGTGAAGGGCATCGGCTGCAAGCTCGGCCGCGTGGCGCCCCTGCGGCCCGAGCCCGCCGAGCGCCGCGGCAACGTCCTGGGAGCTGATCAGCGCCACGTCGAGAACGTCGGCGCCGTCGGCCAGCTCCGCGACTGCGGCGGCCGCAGCCCGTGCCGCGGCGCAGCCCTCCACGTCGAAGGTCACGTTCGTGAGCGCGCCGGATTCGACGCCGAACGAGACGCGTACGAGGTCGCCGCACGGTGCGCCCCCGGAGGCGCCGCTCCACGCGTCGGGCGCTGCCGGCCCGCGGCGCGTGACGTCGAGCATGTACTCCTCGAGCAGGGCGTCGTTCACGCCCCAAGCGTAGACGCCGGGTGCGTCGCTAGCGGGGGTAGTACGGAAGGGCGTTCGGGCCCTTGTAGGCCGCGTCGCGAATCGACTGGGCGACGTTGTCGGCGCTCCCGAAGCCGTACTGGACCATGGCCTGGGGCACCCCGTTGGTCCCGCTCGCCGGGCGGATCAGGACAAGCGCCGGGACGCGGTTGAGATCTACGCCCTGGGCGATGCGCGAGTAGCGCGCCACGTTCTGGGCGTAGGTCTCGAAGATTGCGACGTTCGGCTCGCCGCGCGTGCCCTTCAGAGCCTTGCGGACCGCGCGGTCGTCGATGCCGTTCCCCTTCACGACGAGGAGTGCGACCACCTCGCCACGCTGGTAGGCCTTGACGACCGGGGCCGGCAGGCCGGGACCGGCCTTGAAGCCGCCGCCCGTGTCCGCGACCGGGGTCACGGCGGCGGGGGTCGTCGGGGCCGCCGTGGTTGCCGGGGCCGGAGTGGTCGGCGCGGCCGTCGCGCCGGGCGCGGCCGGCGTGGTTGCCGTGGCCGGGGTCGCCGCAGGAGCGGCCGAGTTCGACCGCGACATGAACAGGAAGATGACGACGACGCCGAGGACGCCGAGAAAGGCCATCGCGAACAGCGGGTTGTCGTTCAGCCGTTGTCTCACGCGCCCGCCCCCAGACTCAAGAAAGAAGGCTCCAACTCGCCGTTACCACCCGGCCTGAGAACCTGAACGAACAGGTGGGTGTCTACCGAACGGGCCACACGGGACCGCCCGGAAACCGACTCCCAAGCCAAATGTGTTGGCTCACAATTGGGGCGGCTGGCGTACGAGTTAGAGCCTGGATTGACCATAGCAGTGCAAGTGCTGGATCGGCCGCTGGCGCGAAGACCTTGAGCGCCGGCTGCGCCGTCGACGTCCCAGCGCCGGGTTTATGCAGGTTTCTGTGCGTCCCGGAGCTGGATTCCGAGCTCGCGAAGCTGGAGCTCGGAGACCGCCGCGGGCGCCCCGGTGAGGGGGTCCAGGCCCGACGCCGCCTTCGGAAACGCGATCACGTCGCGGATCGAGTCGACCCCGTGCGCGAGCGCCGCCATGCGGTCGATGCCGTACGCGATGCCGCCGTGCGGCGGGGCGCCGAAGCGGAGCGCCTCGAGCAGGAAGCCGAAGCGCGACTCCGCCTCCTCGGGGCCGATGCCGATCGCGGCGAACGCCTGCTGCTGGACCTCGGGCGACGAGATGCGGATCGACCCGCCGCCGATCTCCGCGCCGTTCCAGACGGCGTCGTAGGCGAGTGCCCTCGCCGCCGCGGGGTCCTCCGGGTCGATCGGGCCGGAGGGCGAGGTGAACGGGTGGTGCATCGCCGTCCAGCGGTCCTCGGCCTCGCTGTGCTCGAAGAGCGGCCAGTCGACGACCCAGCAGAGCTGGTGCGAGCCCGCCGGCACGAGCTCGAAGCGCTCGGCCAGCTGAAGGCGGAGCCCGCCGAGCACCCTCGCCGCCATGGCGGGAGCGTCGGCGACCAGGAGGAGCAGGTCGCCTTCTCCCGCGTCGAGCGCCCCGCTCGCGGCGTCGAGCTCGGCGGCCGAGAGGAACTTCGCGACCGGCGAGCGCCAGCCCTCGCCCTCGCGAAACGCCCAGACGAGACCTTTGGCACCGAGCCCCTGCGCGCTCGCCACCAGCCCGTCGAGCTCAGCGCGCGAGAGCTCGCGCGCGCCGGCGTTCAGGGCGCGGATGACGCCGCCGGCCTCGATCGCGCCGCGGAACGCGTTGAACTCGCTGCCGCGAAAGACCTCGGTGAGGTCCTCGATCTCGAGGCCGAAGCGGAGGTCGGGCTTGTCGGAGCCGAAGCGGGCGAGCGCCTCGTCGTAGCCGATGCGGCGGAGGGGCAGCGGGACCTCGATCCCAACGGCGCCGAGCACGTTCGCGAGAAGCCGCTCGTTCAGCGCAAGGACGTCCTCAACCTCGACGAACGACATCTCGAGGTCGAGCTGCGTGAAGTCGAGGGCGCGGTCCGAGCGCAGATCCTCGTCGCGAAAGCAGCGAACGATCTGATAGTAGCGCTCGAAGCCCGCCACCATCAGGAGCTGCTTGAAGAGCTGTGGCGACTGCGGCAGCGCGTAGAAGGTGCCCCGCTGAAGGCGGCTCGGCACCAGGAAGTCCCTGGCGCCTTCGGGCGTCGAGCGGGTGAGGACCGGCGTCTCGATGTCGAGGAATCCCTCGTCGTCGAGGAACCGGCGGATCGCCGCGACCAGGCGGTGGCGAAGGACGATGCCGTCGCGCATGTGCTCGCGGCGCAGGTCGATGTAGCGGTAGCGAAGCCGCGCCTCCTCCCCGGCCTCGCCGCTGAAGCCCTCGACCTCGAACGGCGGGGTGTCGGCGTCGGCCAGGAGGTCAGCCGAGGCGACTCGAACCTCGAACTCGCCGGTTGTCAGCTCCGGGTTGACGGCCTCCGGATCGCGGCGAATCGCCGCGCCGGAGGCGCTCAGGACGTCCTCGGCACGCAGTCGGTGCGCGAGCTCGATGCCAGCCGGCCCAACCTCATCGGGGTGGAAGACGAGCTGGACGAGGCCGGTCCGGTCGCGCAGGTCGAT
>JAWVFM010000083.1:0-6062 GCA_033856015.1 Solirubrobacterales bacterium | reverse complement strand
CGGCGATCGAGTCGATCAAGATCGACTCCGAGAAGATCGGCGCTGTCATCGGCAAGGGCGGGGAGAACATCCGCGCCCTGCAGGAGGAGTTCGAGGCCGAGATCGACATCGACGACGACGGCACGGTGCGGATCTACGCACCGACCCGCGACCTGGTCGACGGGTGCGTCGCGCGCATCCAGCAGATGACCAAGGAGGCCGAGGTCGGCGACCGCTACTCGAACGCCAAGGTCGTCAAGACCACCACGTTCGGGGCGTTCGTCGAGCTCACCAAGGGCACTGACGGCCTGCTTCACATCTCGAACGTGAAGCCGGGCGAGCGCGTCGACACGGTCGAGTCCGTCCTCAGCCAGGGCGACGAGCTCGACGTGACCGTGGTCGAGGTCGACCGCGAGCGCGGCCGCATCGGCCTGCGCCTCTCGGACGACCCCTCGATCGAGGGCAAGACCGCCGAGGACCTCGTTGCCGTCGGCACCGGCGACCCCACCATGGGCGACGGTGGCGGACGGCGCGACAGCGGCAGGCGCGAGGGCTCGCGCGGCCGCGACCGCGAGCGCCTGGACGGCGGCGGCGGCCGGGGTGGCCGCGACGGGCGCCGACGTGACCGTTGAGCGGCCTTCCTGACTCGGTAGAGCTCTCAGAGCTCGACTCCGGGCTCCGGGTGATCACCGAGGCGATGCCCTCGGTGCGCTCGGTTGCCCTGGGGCTCTGGGTCAGGACCGGCTCGCGCAACGAGGCGGCAGGCCAGGAAGGTCTCTCGCACTTCCTCGAGCACCTTCTCTTCAAGGGCACCCCCGAGCACTCGGCGATCGAGATCTCCGAGCTCCTCGACGGGATGGGGGCCGCTGCGAACGCCGCGACCAGCAAGGAGTCCACCAACGTCTACGCCCGCATCCTCGACGAGCACACGGAGGCGGCGTTTGGGCTCCTGGCCGAGATGTTCGCGAAGCCGACGCTGCCCGAGGACGAGGTCGACTCCGAGCGCCAGGTGATCCTCGAGGAGATCGCCATGTACGAGGACGAGCCGCAGGACCGCGTCCACGACGTGCTCGCGGAGGCGATCCACGGGGATACCCCGCTGGGCCGTCGCGTGCTCGGGAGCAGCGACGTCATCGCGGGCGTCTCCGTGCCCGCGATCCGCGACTACCACGACGCCCACTACACCGCCGGCCAGGTCGTGGTGGCGGCCGCCGGGAACGTCGAGCACGAGGCCATCGTCGAGCTCGCAAAGCGCCGGCTGGAGCTGTCCGGTTTCAGCCAGGCCAGCCCGAACGGCAGGCACGCCGATCAGGAGCGCAGCTTTCGGTTCTACCCGAAGGAAACCGAGCAGTACCACGTGTGCTTCGGCGGACCGGGCATTGCCCGCAGCGACGACCGGCGGTTCGCTTTGGCGCTCCTCGATGCGGCCTTCGGCGGCTCGGTGTCGTCGCGGCTCTTTCGCGAGGTCCGCGAGAAGCGCGGCCTGGCCTACTCCGTCGGCTCCTACACCGAGCAGTTCGTCGACGACGGGGCGGTGGCGATGTACGTCGGCACGCGCGCCGACAACGTGGCCGAGGCCTGCGAGATCATCGGCCGCGAGCTCGGCAAGCTCCATGCCGAGGGGCTCGAAGCCGAGGAGCTCGCCCGGGCCAAGGAGCACGTGAAGGGCCGGATGGTCCTCGGGCTCGAATCGACGACCGCGCGGATGTCGCGCACGGCGCGCTCGGTCCTCTTCGACCTGGAGCTGCTCTCGATCGACGAGCTGCTGGCCCGCGTCGACGCGGTCACGGCGGACGACATCGCCGCGCTGGCCGAAGAGTTCTACGACCCGGAGCGGCTGTCGGCCGCGTGCATCGGCCCCGAAGAGGACTGCTTCCGCACCGCCGTCGGCTCGGTCAGCGCCGGCCTGGCGGCATGATCCGCGTCGCCGTCTCCGGGGCGGCGGGCAAGATGGGGGCGACCACCTGCGAAGCGGTGCAGGATGCCTCCGACCTCGAGCTCACGGGGCGCGCCGACCCGGCGCTCGACACCGCGCTGGCCGACGTCCTGGGCGACGCCGACGTCGTCGTTGACTTCACGACCCCCGACGCGGCACCCGCCAACGTCCGCGCCTGTCTCGACGCGGGCGTCCACGCGGTGGTCGGAACCTCGGGTTGGGACTTCGAGCCGCTGCGCGAGGCGGCGGCCTCTGCCGACGGCACCGCAAGGGTCTTCGTCGCGCCGAACTTCGCGATCGGGGCGGTCCTGATGATCGAGCTGAGTCGCCAGGTGGCCAAGCACATGCCCGAGTGCGAGATCATCGAGCTTCACCGCAAGGAGAAGCTCGACGCTCCGTCCGGGACGGCGAAGCACACCGCCGAGCTGATCACCGCGGCCGGGGGAGAGGTGAACGGGGTCCACTCCGTGCGCCTGCCCGGCCTGGTCGCACACCAGGAGGTCATCTTCGGCGGCGAGGGCCAGACCCTCACGATTCGCCACGACTCGCTGGACCGTCGATCGTTCATGCCGGGAGTCCTCCTTGCGGTTCGCCGTGTCGCCGAGCTTCCCGACCGCTTCACGGTCGGCCTCGAGCACCTCATCTGAGCGAGCGAGGCGGCGGCGATGACGTGGCAGGCCTACGAGGAGCTGCCGGACCAGCGCCAGAGCCTCGTCGGCGTCGCGGACGAGGGCGAGGAGGTCGTTCTCATCCGGGCGATCTCCCGCAGCCCGTACCGCTGTCCGCACTGCCACCGCGAGGTCCCGATCGGCTCCGAGCACGTCGTCGTCCGCTATTCGCACCCGGCACGACGCGTGAAGCACACCCACTGGCACCGCGATTGCGTGGACGAGGCGCTGCGCTACACGCTGCGCCAGCTGCGCCCGATCCCTGCGGCGCAATCGACGGAAGCCGCGCTCGATCGCCGCTACTCGCGCGGTCGCCGGCGCTCGCGATGACATAGGCTGACCCGCGGTGAGCGACGACTACGCACAGCTGGACGCAACCGGACAGGCCGAGCTGGTGCGCTCCGGCGAGGTCAGCCCGGCCGAGCTCGTCGATGCCGCGATCGCGAGGGCGGAGGCGCTCAACCCCGAGCTGAACGCGATCATCCACGAGCTCTACGACGAGGCTCGCGAGGCCGCGTCCGGTGAGCTTCCTGACGGGCCCTTCCGGGGGGTGCCGTTCGTGCTCAAGGACCTGGGCGCAGGGCTGGCGGGCCAGCCGCTTCACATGGGCCTGCGACCGCTGAAGGACGCCGACTTCAGGTTCCCGGTCGACACCTACCTTGGCGCGCGGTTTCGCGACGCCGGGTTCGTGACGATCGGCAAGACCAACACGCCGCAGCTCGGCATCCTGCCGACCACCGAGCCCAAGCTCTATGGCCCGACTCGGAACCCATGGAACACCGGCCACTCAACCGGTGGCTCGAGCGGTGGCTCCGGAGCCGCGGTCGCGTCGGGCATGGTGCCCGTCGGCCACGCCAACGACGGTGGCGGCTCGATCCGGATTCCCGCGTCCGAGTGCGGGCTGGTTGGCCTGAAGCCCACGCGCCAGCGTATCTCCGAGGGACCGCTGATCGGCGACAACATGTCCGGCCTGACCTGCGAGCTGGTGGTCTCCCACACGATGCGCGACACGGCGGCCATCCTCGACGCGGTCCACGGCCCGGCCCCGGGCGACCCGTACGTCGCGCCGCCGCCCTTGCGGCCGTACGTCGAGGAGCTCGAGGCCGACCCGCAGGGGCTCCGGGTCGCGCTGATCACCGAGTCATTCACGGGCGACGACGTCGACCCGATCGTGGTCGAGGCTGCCGAGAAGGCGGCGAGCGAGCTCGAGGCGCTCGGTCACAGCATCGACAAGCCCGACCTCTCGATCTTCGGCGAGCAGGACGTCACGCCGACCTTCATGGCCCGCTGGGCTGCCGGCCAGGCACAGATCCTGGCCACCCTTGGCACGGCCATCGACCACGAGTTCGTCGAGGACGACGTCGAGCCGCTCACCTGGGCGCTTGCCGAGATCGGCAAGTCGACCGGCGCCTCCGAGTACCTGCAGGCGGTGGCCCAGCACCAGGTCCTCTCCCGCATGCTCGCCGGGCTTTACGAGACCTACGACCTGCTGCTGACGCCAACCCTCGGCGAGCCGCCGCCGCCACTCGGCACCTTCGACGACTCCGGACCCGACCCGCTCACGGCGATCATGCGCGCATCGCTGACGGCGACGTTCACGGCGGTCTTCAACGTCACCGGCCAGCCGGCAATCTCCCTTCCTCTCTACGAGACCGGCGACGGGCTGCCCGTCGGCGTCCAGCTCGCGGCGCCGTTCGGACGCGAGGATCTGCTCATCGCAATCGGCTCTCAGCTCGAGCGCGCCGTGCCCTGGGCGGATCGTCGCCCGCAGGTCTTCGCGGCCGCCACCGCCTGAGACATCTGAGCGATACTTAGCGCGATGGCCGCTATCCACGGTGTGCTGACCGCAATGGTCACGCCCTTCGCGAAGGACGGCGAGGTCGACTACGAGGTCGCCCGGCGCCTGGCTGCGCAACTCGTCGACTCGGGTTCGCACGGCCTGGTCGTGGCGGGGACGACGGGGGAGGCGCCCACGCTCTCCGACGACGAGCGCGCCGAGCTCGTGAGCGCCGTCCTCGACGAGGTTGGAGAGCGCGCAACCGTGATCGCAGGCGTCGGGACGAACGACACGCGGCACTCGGTCGAGCAGGCGAAGGCGATGGCCGGGCTGGGCGTCGATGCGCTCCTGGTGACGACGCCGTACTACAACAAGCCCAACCACGCCGGCCTTCAGGCGCACTTCGAGGCGGTGGCCGAGGCGGCCGGCGGCCTCCCGCTCATCCTCTACAACATCCCCTCGCGGTCGGCCATCAACATGTCCCCGGACTTCCTCGCGACGCTGGCCGCCTCGATCGGCTCGGTGACCGCGGTCAAGCAGGCGAACGACGACGAGCTGGGCCCCATCGACGGCCTCGAGATCCTCGCCGGCAACGACGGGGTCTTCCTGCGCTGCCTGAAGCAGGGCGGAGTGGGGGGGATCCTCGTCTCCTCGCACATCGTCGGCGCCGAGCTGCGCCAGATCTACGAGTCGGTGCTCGGCGGCGACCCCGCCCACGCCTCGGAGCTCGACGCCGGCCTGGAGCCCATCTACGAGACGATGCTGGTGGCGCCGAACCCGATCCCCGTGAAGGCCGCGCTCGAGATGCTCGGCGTGATCGAGGGCGGGCTGCGGCTGCCGATGGTCGCCGCCAGCCAGTCCGAGCGCACCGCCATCCGGACCGCGCTCGAGCGTCACGGCCTCCTGGTCGCCGGTGGCCTTGCGTAGCGTGGCGTTGTGAGCGGCGCCATTCGCGTTCTGCCGCTCGGCGGGCTCGGCGAGATCGGCAAGAACATGACCGTCGTCGAGCGCGACGGGCGGATCGTCGTGGTCGACACCGGCCTGATGTTCCCCACGGCCGAGATGCTCGGCATCGACCTCGTTCTCCCGGACTTCGCCTACCTGCGCGATCGCGTGGACGACATCGAGGCGATCATCCTCACGCACGGCCACGAGGACCACGTCGGCGCGCTCCCCTACGTGCTGCGCGAGATCGGCATCCCGCCCGCCGTCTACGGCGGGCCGCTGACCATCGGGATGGTGCGCTCAAAGCTCGACGAGCACAAGCTGCGCGACGTCCCCCTGGAGGTGCTGGACCCCGGTGAGAGGGTGAAGGCCGGGCCGTTCGAGCTGGAGATGATCCACATGTCGCACTCAATCCCCGACGCATGCGCCGTCGCGCTGCACACCAACGACGGGGCGGTGCTCCTCACCGGCGACTACAAGTTCGACCAGACGCCTGTGGACGGCAACCCGGCCGACGTCTCCCGGCTCGCGGAGCTCGGGCGGGACGGCGTCCTCTGCCTGTGCGGGGACTCCACCAACGCCAACCGTGCCGGTGTTTCCCCCTCGGAGTCCAGCGTGGGGCCGGCGCTTCTTGAGCTCTTCGGGCGCTGCGAGGGGCGGATCGTCGTCACCTGCTTCGCCTCCAACGTCCACCGCGTGCAGCAGGTCATCGACGCCGCGGTCGCGCTCGACCGCCGCGTCGCGCTGGTCGGCCGCT
>JAWVFM010000082.1:0-5150 GCA_033856015.1 Solirubrobacterales bacterium | reverse complement strand
CGAGCCGCGAGCAGCTTCGGGAGATCTTCGCCGACGTCGCCGAGCTTCCGGAGACGCAGCGGACGGCCCTCGTCCTGCGCGAGATCGACGACCTCTCCTACGAGGAGATCGCCCAGGCGATGGGCACGACCCTCCCGTCGGTGAAGTCGCTTCTGGTGCGGGCTCGGATGGCGCTCGCCGAGGCCAGCGAGGGCCGGGCGCTCACCTGCGACGAGGTTCGGCTCGAGCTCGCCGAGGCCGCGGAGGGGCTGCGGAAGATCACCGGCGGCACGCGCCAGCACGTCCGCAAGTGCGAGCGCTGCCGGCTCTACCGCTCGGAGCTTCGCTCCTCCGGCCGCGAGCTTCGCGCGCTCGCGCCGTTCGGGCTCCTACTCGGCCTGCGTCATTTCATCGCCGCAAAGCTGGGCGGTGGCGCCGGTTCGGCGACCGCCGGCTCGAGCGGGACAGCCGGCGGTGCGGGGACCGCGGGGGGCGCCGGAGCGGCTGGAAGCGCGGGCGGCGCCGGTGCCGCAGGGGGATCGGCCGGCGTTGCCGGAGGCGTGAGCGCAACAAGCGCAGGGGCGGCGGCGACCGGGGCGTCCGGAGCCGCCGTCGGCGGTGGCGCCCTCACCGGCGGTGGCGCCCTGATCGGCGGGGGAGCGATCGGAGCCGTGGGGGTCAAGGCCGTGGGCGGCTTCGCGACGGCAGCGGTGCTGACGGCGGGAGCGGTCGGCGTCGGCCACTACACCGCGCAGCCCACGGCGCATCCCGTCACGCCGGCGGCGCGCGTCGCCAGCGCCCCGCCGAAGGCCCACGTCACCCAGTTCCGAGTCGTCAAGAAGCCGGGGCGCGCGTCCACGACCTCAACCGCTCCGGCTGCCGCGCCGACCACGGTGGGCACCGACCAGGCACAAACGCCCAGCGAGAGTAAGAGCACCGGGCAGAACACGGACTCGGCCACAACTCCGCCGGTGCCCGTCTACCAGGACCCCGCCGGCTCCGAGGGCGCCACGGGCTCGACCGCCCAGGGCGAGGGCACCGGCGACCCGACCGCGTCGGGGAGCTCCGGCGACGGCGGTGGAAGCACCGACCCGCCGCCGGTGACGACGCCGCCGACGACCACGCCGCCTCCCGTCGTGCCGCCGCCGCCTCCACCGGATCCGCCACCGCCGACGCCGGTGCCGCCGCCCACGCCGCCTCCGCCGCCGCCGCCACCGCCCGAGCCGACGCCCGGCATGCCGGCGCCGGAGCCGCCGCCGAGCGGCGGGTCAGACGGCTAGTTCCGTCAGCTGAGCGGGACGCGGGCGGTCGCGGTCGTGCCCTCGCCGGGCGCGGAGCGCAGCTCGAAGCGGCCGCCCACGGCCTCGAGCCTGTAGGAGAGGGACGCGAGGCCGATGTGCCCGTCACCCAGCGCGGCCTCCCGGCGTCCCGGCTCGATCCCTCGCCCGTCGTCCTCGACCTCGAGGACGGCGTCGGTGCCGTCGCGGCTGACGTTCACCTTGACCGTCAACGCGCGGGCATGCTTGGCGGCGTTCGTCAGGAGCTCTCGAGCGATCGAGACCGCGAGCTCGTCGTTGGCGCCCGACGCCTCGGTGTCCACGTGGAGCTCTGAGGTGAAGCCCCCCTGCCGCTCGGCTCGGCGCGCCACGGCGGCGAGCGCCGTGGCCAGGCCGCCTTCCTCGAGGGTCACGGGGTGCAGCGCGGAAACCGTCTCGCGAATCTCGGCGATGGTCGCGGCGACGATGTCGTGCGCGCGCATCACCCCGACCCTGCCCGGGGCTGCCTCGAGCAGGTCCTGGTTGGCGGCGAGGAGCGTCTGCAGCGCCTGGTCGTGGAGGTTCTCGGCGATCTCGCGTCGCGAGCGCTGGTCGGCCTCCATGACCTGCGCCATGAGGACCTCGGCGCGCTGCGCGGAGCGGCTGGCCCGGCGTTCGCGCAGGAACAGGTAGCCGCAGAGGATCGCGAGCACCACGACGGCGGCCGCGAGGAGGACGTAGCCCATGGAAGGTCCGCGCGCCTACTCGAGAAGGCCGCGGCGCATCGCCTCGGCGACCGCGGCGGCGCGCTCGGCGACGCCGAGCTTCTCGTAGAGCGTGTGGAGGTGGGTCTTGACGGTCGCCGGCGAGAGGTGGATCTGCCGCCCGATCTCCGGCGCCGAGAGCCCCTGCGCGATCAGCTGGAGGACCTCCGCCTCGCGCGGGGTCAGGGAGAGCCCGTCCGATTTCTCGCGGTCGCGCACGGCCCTGGCCAGACCGGCCTGAACTTCAGGCGCCAATGCGGTGCCGCCGCGGGCGACGATGACGATCGCGTCGCAGACCTCCTTGCGGGAGGCCTCCTTGGAGAGGTAGCCGCGCGCGCCCGAGGCGACCGTGCTGTAGGCGAGCTCGGGCTCCATGAACGCGGAGAGGAAGAGCACCTCGATCCCGAGCCCGTCGCGGCGCAGCGCCCCGAGGACCTGGGTTCCATCGAGCCCCGGCATCCTGATGTCGAGCACGGCGACGTCCGGCGACAGGCGCTTCAGCTCTTCGAGCGCCTCGCGACCGTCGCTGGCCTCGCCGACGAACTCGAGCTCGGGCCGGTCCTTCACCGCGCGCACGATCCCCTCGCGGTAGATGGGATGGTCGTCCGCGACGAAGACCTTGACGCGCTCCTCGCGAGGGCTCATGAACCGATGTTACGCCCAGACAGCGCGAACTCGCCGCCGGGGGCGAAGCACTGCAGCGCTAGAGGAAGAAGGGAACCCAGAGTCTCAGCTCGGAGCCTTCCAGGGCTCCGAGCTGAGACGTCTGGGTACGGGATAGGCCGCCCCTGTATGGGCCGCAGCTATTGCTGCGGCGAGGGCGTCCAGGACGCTGTCGAAGGCTGGGAGAACCGAAACGCGACGACCGCGGCCCGAAGGCTCTGAGTCACGTGCGTTCTGGAACTAGACATCCGCTCTTGCTCCCATGCTTGATGGTTCTCCATGCCCTCGACAGCTCGGGGGGTAGGGATAGACCAAAGGTTCGCGGAGCAAGCCTTCTCGCTCAATGGCCGGTCGGCGAGAGCGTAGGTTGAACCTGCATCCACCGATCGGATGAGCCGCGCCCAGCCGATCGTCCGGCGCCTCAGTAGAGGCCGATCACCTTCATCCGCCGCGCGAGCGCCTTGGCCGCGAACGCGTGCGTCTCCTCGCGCCCGTAGAGGCGATCGCCGACGTCCTCCTCCTCCGGCCAGGGCGGGTCGAGCACGCCGTCGGCCAGGGGCAGGGACTCCGCCATCGTGCGCCGGATCGCCTCCCGGTAGCGATCGTCCTGGCGCGCCATGTCGGTCAGGAAGCGCACCCCGAAGGCGATGTGGCGGTGCTCGTCGCGAGCGACCTTCTGGAAGCCGTCGACGAAGCCCGGCAGGGTTCCCTGGGCGGTGTTGTAGTCGATGATGAAGTGCTGCCCCGTGAGCGCCAGGGCCCCCTCGATGACCATGTGGTAGAGCGTCACCGTCTCGACCAGGGTCTCGGTGTCCTCGGGCTCGACGGCCAGCCTGTCGACCTTGCTCTTCAGCATCTCGTCGAAGAGCCGGCGAAACGGGTCGCCCAGGTGCTTCTCGGTCGCGCGCAGGCGCGCCGCGAGGTCGTCGGCGCCCTCCATCAACCCGACCTCCTCGTAGAAGCGGTTGAAGAAGCGCACGTGCCGCGCCTCGTCGGCGATCTGGGTGGAGAGGAAGATCCGCTGCTCCTCGAGCGGCGCCGCCCGCATGATCGGGCCGAGCTCGTCGGTGACCCGCTGCTCGCCGATGAAGAAGCCCGACAGGCCGAAGAGCCGCTGGCGGCGCTCCTCCGGCGGGATGCGCTCGTGCCAGTCGATCCGGTCCTGGGTGAAATCGATGTCCTGCGTGGACCACTGCTGGCGCTCCCAGAGCTCGTAGAGCTCCGTGTAGCCCAGGAGCTTGGCCTCGCCCCGCTCGGCCCCCTCCTGGAGCGCCGGGTCCGAGGTCTCGAGAAAGTCCGGGCGCTGGGCGAGGCTGGAGAGGGTCTCCATCAAACCGAGTGCGAGTCGCCCGGCGCGAGGACGACGCACTCGGCCGACGTGTTGGACTCCACGTCGGCCTTGAAGGCCTGGGCGTCAGTCTCGATCGCCGGGAAGGTGTCGTAGTGCATCGGGATCACGAGCTTCGGGGCGATCAGCTGCACCGCCGCCACGGCGTCATGGCGGTCCATCGTGTAGTGGCCGCCGATCGGCACCAGCGCGACGTCAACGGGCGTGCGCTCGGCGATCAGCTTCATGTCGCCGAAGAGGCAGGTGTCTCCCGTGTGGTAGATCGTCGTGCCGCCAAGGTTCACCACCCAGCCGGCGGCCTGGCCGATGGGCACCCCCGTCTCGGCGCTGAACGGATCGTCTCCCTTGCCGGGAGCCGTGTTGGTGTGGAACGCCTGGACGAGCTTCGCCCAGCCGCCGTCGAACTCGACGGTGCCACCGAGGTTCGGGTCGGTCGTGTTCTCGACACCAAGGGCGTCGAACCAGTGCGCGAGCTCCACGATCGCGGCGATCTGCGCGCCACTGCGCTTCGCGATCCCCGCGGCGTCGGCGACGTGGTCGGCGTGGCCGTGGGTGACCAGGATCTGAGTCGGGTCCTCGAGATCGTCGGCGGTGACGGGAGAGATCGGGTTGTTCGGCTTCAGGAAGGGGTCGATGAGCACCCGGGCGGAGCCGTCGGTGAGCTCGAAGCACGATTGCCCCAGAAAGCGGATGTCGGTCATTCGGAAGGTTCCTCCGTCGTCGGTTTCGAAAGCTCTTGAGCGAGCGCCCATCCTACGGCTACCCCGACCATCATCCCCATACGCGCCTCCTCGGCCAGGAGCGTCCGCACCGCCTGCAGCCGCGCGGCATCGCCGCCCTCGGCGAGCGCCGCCTTGCGCACCTCGTCCTCGTGCGACTCGCCGAACCAGCCACCCTCGGCGAGCGCCGCGGCAAGGATCTTCTGAAGGCCCGGCGCGGCTCGGGCGACCACGGACTCGGCCTCGCCGAAGCGGCCGGGCTCCGCGAGGCGGTCGATCGCCGCCTCCAGCTCCTCGTCCGAGTGCGGCCCGCTCACGAACCGCTCTGCTCCCACATCCCGATGTGGCCGTAGAAGCCGTAGCCCAGCCGGTCGTACACGGGCTGGCCGTCGGAGCTCGCCTGCAGGCTCGACGTCCGCAT
>JAWVFM010000081.1:0-4723 GCA_033856015.1 Solirubrobacterales bacterium | reverse complement strand
CCAAGACCCGCACCCGCCGCCGCGTCAAGAAGAACATCGCCTACGGCGTTGCGCACGTGAAGACGAGCTTCAACAACACGATCGTGACTATCACCGACACCGACGGCAACGTGATCTGCTGGGAGTCCGCCGGTTCGGCCGGCTTCAAGGGCTCGCGCAAGTCGACCCCGTTCGCCGCTCAGGTCACCGCCGACGCCGCCGCCCGCAAGGGCATGGAGCACGGCCTCGAGCGGGTGGAGGTTCACGCCAAGGGCGCGGGCTCCGGCCGCGACACCGCGATCCGGTCCCTCCAGGCCGCCGGCCTCCAGGTGACGACCGTGAAGGACGTCACCCCGCAGGCCCACAACGGCTGCCGGCCCCGAAAGCGCAGGCGCGTCTGATGGCCAGAGACACGTCTCCCCAGTGCAAGCAGTGCCGCCGCGAGGGCCAGAAGCTGTTCCTGAAGGGCCAGCGCTGCTTCACCGAGAAGTGCGGCGTCGAGCGCCGCAGCTACCCGCCGGGCGAGCACGGCCGCGGGCGCATGCGCCAGTCCGAGTACCGCACGCAGCTTCGCGAGAAGCAGAAGGCGCGGCGCTACTACCAGCTGCTCGAGAAGCAGTTCCGCAACTACTACGACAAGGCCGCGCGCCAGCCCGGCATCACCGGCGACAACCTGCTGCGGCTCCTCGAGCGCCGGCTCGACAACGTCCTCGTTCGCCTCGGCTTCGCCGCCTCCAGGCGCCAGGCTCGCCAGCTCGTGAGCCACGGTCACTGGATGGTCAACGGCCGCCGGGTCAACGTCCCAAGCTTTCAGGTCCGTCCCGACGACGTGATCACGATCAAGTCGTCCTCGAACGCCGCCGACGTGGTTCGGTCGGCTACGGAGCTGACCGCCGCGGTGCCGCCGTGGCTGCAGGCCGACCACGATTCGCTCACCGCGAAGGTCCTACGCCTGCCCGAGCGCAGCGAGATCACCACGCCGGTCTCCGAGCAGCTCATCGTCGAGCTCTACTCGAAGTAGAGCTCGCGACCAAACCCCGATCCAGGAAGAGGAATCGATGACCACCCTGCCCGAATTTCAAGTCCCGAAGATCTCCAGCGAGACGATCAACGACAACAAGGGGACCTTCGTGATCGAGCCGATCGACAAGGGCTTCGGCTTCACGTTCGGCAACAGCCTGCGCCGGGTCCTGCTCTCGTCGCTCGGTGGAGCGGCGATCAAGAGCGTCCGCATCGAAGGCGTGGCCCACGAGTTCTCGACGATCCCGGGCGTCACCGAGGACGTGACGGACATCGTGCTGAACCTCAAGGACGTCGTCGTGCGCATGCACACCGACGCCGACGAGGTGGAGGCCCCGCTCGTCGCGACCGGTCCCGGCGAGGTCACCGCCAAGGACATCGACCTGCCCGCCGGCGTCGAGATCCTCAACCCGGATGCGCCGATCGCGACCCTCGAGAAGCGCACCAAGCTCGAGATCTACCTGTCGCTGGGCCGCGGCCGCGGTTACGCGCCGGCCGAGGAGAACAAGTCGGAGGACCAGCCGATCGGCGTCGTACCGATCGACTCGATCTTCTCGCCGATCCGTCGCGCCTCGTACTCGGTCGACTCTGCCCGTGTCGGCCAGCGGACCGACTTCGACAAGCTCACGCTCGAGATCGAGACAGACGGCTCGATCGAGCCCGCCTCCGCCCTGCGCGAGGCGGCGGAGATCCTCATCAAGAACCTGGCGATCTTCACCGACGCCGACCGGGTCGAGGAGCTGACGAGCCGCGACGCCATCGTCGAGCTGAACGGCGGCGGCTTCGACACCGGCGCGCCGAGCGACGGGGACGATCGCCTCATCGAGGAGCTCGACGTCGGCGTCCGCGCCTACAACTGCCTGAAGCGCGCAGGGATTCAGACCATCGGTGACCTCGTGATGCGCTCCGAATCGGAGCTCAACGCGATCCCGAACTTCGGCAAGCGCTCGACCGAAGAGGTCATCGACTCCCTCGCCGCACTCGGTCTCTCGCTACGACCGGAATAATGGGCTCATGCGCCACGGCAAGACCCGCCACAAGCTAAGTCGAGACTCGGCGCATCGGAAGTCGCTGATGCGAAACCTGTGCCGCGACCTGATCGAGCACGAGCGCATCAAGACGAGCCAGCCGAAAGCGAAGGCCGTCAAGTCCGACGTCGAGAAGCTCATCACCCTCGCCAAGCGCGGTGACCTCCACGCACGCCGGCAGGCTCTCTCCCAGCTCGGCCAGGACCGGTTCCTCGTGCACAAGCTCTTCGAGGAGGTGGCGCCCCGGTATGCCGAGCGCCCAGGTGGCTACACGCGGATCGTCAAGCTCGGCCCGCGGCGTTCCGACTCCACCGAGATGGTCTACCTCGAGCTGGTCTGAGGCGACTGCAAACCGGCGCCTGGCGGTGTCCTCGGCCGATCGCCTCGCTCACGTACGCCTTGAGTACGCTCGCTTCGGCGATCGGCCTGCGTCCTAGCCAGGCTTGGTTTTCGCCGCCTCAGTGGCAACCTTCAAGCTCACCATCGCCTATGACGGCGGCCCGTTCTCGGGCTGGGCCGTTCAGCCCGGCATGCGCACCGTTCAGGGCGAGCTGGAGGGCGCGCTCGAGCTCGTGCTCGGGGCTCCCGTGAGCCTCACTGTCGCCGGGCGCACGGACGCGGGCGTTCATGCCTGGGGGCAGGTCGCGAGCTTCCAGCACGACGGCGAGGTTCCGGAGACTCTGTCGAAGGCCCTCAACGCGAACCTGCCGGGCGAGATCGCCGTGCTTTCGGCGGAAGCCGCCGCGGACGGGTTCGACGCCCGCCGCGACGCCCGCTCGCGGACCTACTGCTACTGGATCGTGAACGCGCCGGTGCTCAGCCCGTTCGAGCGCGGCCGTGCGCTTCACTGGCCAGGGAAGCTCGACCGCAGCGCGCTCGACGCCTGCGCTTCGGCCCTCGTTGGGACCCACGACTTCACCGCGTTCACCCCGACCGATACCGCTCACAGGCGCTTCGAGCGCGAGATCCTCGCCGCCGAGTGGCGAGCGTTCCCGCTCGGCGACGGGCGCCAGGGTGACCTCCTGGAGCTCTGGGTCAGTGCCGACGCCTTCATGCGCAGCATGGTCCGCACGCTGGTCGGGACGATGCTCGAGGTCGGCAACGGCAGGCGAACGCGCGAGGACTTCGCCGCCCTTCTCGACGGCGCTCACCGCGTTCGGGCAGGCGATACGGCTCCGGCCCGCGGGCTCTACCTCGCGTCCGTCGCCTACTAGCCGTCTAGGCCGCGGCCGGACCTGCGCGGCCCTCGCACGCCGCGGCCATAATCGGCGGCATGAGGAGGCTCGTGACCGCAGCGGCGGCGCTCGTCGTCGTCCTGGCGCTCGCGGGGTCCGCGCCGGCATCGGACAAGGCTCAGCCGGGCCCGCTGGGCCTCACCGACTGCACCGTCGCCCAGGGCGTCTACGAGTGCTCGGGCCTCGTCAAGACGTGGGACGGGGTCCCGCTCGACACCACGGTCGTGCTGCCGTCCAAGCCTGCCCGCCACCTGCCGCTCGTCGTCGAGATCCATGGCTTCGGCAACAGCAAGTACGAGTACCTGGATCCGAGCTCGACCGCCTACACGGACAACGCGTTCGACTGGGCGCGCGACGGCTATGCGGTCCTGACCTACACGGCCAGGGGACTGTGGGGCTCGTGCGGGTCGCCGGAGTCGCGGACGGCAAGCCCGGTCGCATGCGCGAACGGCTACATCCACCTCGCGGACGTCCGCTACGAGGTCCGCGACACCCAATACTTCGCCGGCCGCCTCGTCGACTCCGGCTACGCGGCGGCGCGGCGGATCGGCGTCACGGGCGACTCCTACGGCGGCGGGCAGTCGCTGATGCTGGCGGCCCTGCGGAACAGGACGATGCTTCCCGACGGCCGCCTCGTTCCGTGGCGGAGTCCCGACGGCAAGCACCTCAGCCTGGCCGCGGCGGCGCCGGTCATCCCCTGGAGCGACCTCGTCTCCGCGGCAGCGCCCAACGGCCGCGTCGCTCCGACCCGCGTCACCGGACGGCGCCGCGCGACGCGTCCCGTGGGTGTGGAGAAGGAGACCTTCGTGAACGCCATCTTTGCGGCCGCCCAGTTCGCAACCGGTCCCGGTCAGCCGATCGGGGAGCCATTCGTTCCGGGTCGCCCGATGGGATTCATCGCGCCCACGGGCGTCGATCCGAGGGCGGACGTGGCGGCGTGGGTGCAGCGGACCGACGAGGGCGAGCCGTACACCGACGCGTCCGCGAAGGCGGTGGTGAGGACGCTGACGCGCTACCACTCGGCCTACTACGTCGATCCCTCCCGGCGGCCGCCGCCGCTCCTGCTCGCCTCGGGCTTCACCGACGACCTCTTCCCCGTGGATGAGACGCTGCGCTACGCGAACCGGACTCGAAAGCTCTATCCGCATACGCCGATCTCGCTGCTCCTCGGCGACCTCGGCCATCAGCGGGCCGCGAACAAGCCGGCCGAGCGCCACCGGCTCATCACCTCGATCCATGCCTGGTTCGACCACTACCTGCGCGGCAAGCACGCCGCACCTAGGGCCGGCGCCACGGCCTACGCGGAGACCTGCCCGCACGACCGTCCGTCGGCAGGCCCGTACCACGCCCCGACGTTCGCCGCCCTCGCTCGGAAGAGCCTGCGGTTCCGCGCGGCCGCCGTCCGCACCGTCAGCTCGAGCGGCGGCGATCCCAACGTCGGCCAGGCGGTCGACCCCGTCT
>JAWVFM010000080.1:0-3629 GCA_033856015.1 Solirubrobacterales bacterium | reverse complement strand
CCGGCGGTGATCGGCGCCGGCGCGAAGCTCGGGGGCGGTTCGAGAGTCCGTCATGCTGTCGTCCTCGATGGCGCCGAGCTCGTGGACGGCGCGCTCTTCGCCGGCGGCATCGCAGGGCGGCGGTCCCGGTGAGCCGCAACGGGGCGTTCGGGCTCGGTGACCCGGCGCCGTTCATCGAGCTCCCGGACACGGCCGGCGCGCTTCACACGCTGCCCGAGGCGGGGGACGTGCCCGCCACGATCGTCCTGTGGACAGGCAATGGGTGTCCCTACGCGCTGGCCTGGCACGAGCGCCTGATGGCCGTGGCCCGCGACGCGCAGGCACAGGGGGTGCGGACTCTGGCCGTGAACTCAAACGACGCCGAGCGCTCGCCTGCCGACTCTCCGGCTGCCATGCGCGCCCGGGTGGAGGCCGGTGACTTCGCGTGTCCCTACCTCCACGACGCCGACCAGTCGGTGGCCGGGAGCTTCGGCGCGCTCACCACGCCGGACCTGTTCGTTCTCGATTCCGACCTCTACCTTCGCTACCGCGGGGCGCCGGACGCGGACCACGAGAATCCCTCCGAGGACGCCGCCTGGCTGCGGGACGCCCTGGACTGCGTGCTTCGCGGAGCGCGGGTTGAGAACCCGGAGACGAAGCCGGTCGGCAGCGCGATCGAGTGGCGTGACGACCCGTAGGCGAGTCGCCCGAGCGCCGGCGAGCTCGGCGAACCTCGGCCCCGGCTTCGACGTCTTCGCAGCCGCGCTCGGCCTGCACCTCGAGCTCGAGGTTGCCGAGGCGGGCGGGTTCAGCGTCGATGCCGGCGGCCTCGCGGTGGCCGAGGACCGCTCGAACCTCTGCGTTCGCGCCTTCGAGGCCCTGCACCCGGCGGACGGGCTCAGGTTCGCGATCGCAACCGAGATCCCGCTCGGCCGGGGGCTCGGATCGAGCGCGGCCGCGATCGTCGCCGGCCTCCTCGCGGCGGACCACCTCTACGAGCTGGGGATCGAGCGGGACGAGCTCTACTCCCGCGCGGTCGAGCTCGAGGGCCATCCTGACAACGTCGCGGCCTCGCTCTACGGAGGCTTTGTCGCCTGTCCCACCGCGGCCGGAGCCGAGCGGCCCCAGCCCGTGCTGCTCGACCCGCCGTCGGGAGTGGAGGCGGTCATCGTGATCCCGGACGAAGAGGTCCCGACGGTCGCGGCCCGAGAGGCGCTTCCGGGCGACGTGCCATTTGGCGACGCCGTCGAGAACGTCGCGGCCGCGGCTCAGCTCGCGCTCGGCATCGAGCGTTCCGACCTCGGCCTCATCGCCCGCGGACTGCGCGACCGCCTGCACCAGCCGGCTCGGCGCGCCCTTTACCCGCGCTCCCTGGAGCTCGTCGAGTCCGCGATCGAGCTTGGCGCGATCGGCGCCACCATCTCCGGCGCCGGTCCGAGCGTCCTCGTCTGGAGCTTCTGGCAGGACACCGGCAAAGTCGTGGCCGCGCTGGAGGAGCGCTGCGCCGGCTGGGCGGAGGTGCAGCGTGTCCCCTTCACGCCGGACGGGGCCGAGGTCATCGAGCTCTGACGGTGGCTGAGGTGCGTCGGGTTTAGTCCAGCAGGCCGAGCTGGCGCAGGATGCCGACGGAGTCGGAGTAGACGTCCTTGCGCTTCACGAGGCCGTCCTCGAACGGGATCACGTCCAGGCCGTCCCAGCTGATCTTGCGGCCGGTCGGCTCGGCGACCAGGTCACCACGTGTCATCCGGCTCGCGTGGGTTGCGGTGGCCGTCCACTCCTGGACGACCAGGCCCTCACGGGCGTACGTCCTTCGCGCCTCGAAGTGGATGTCGGGCCAGGTCTCGAAGATGGCCCCGATGTGGCCCCGGACCGCGGCGCCTTCGGCCGCCTCGTGCGCCGTGTGGTTCTCGAACACCATGTCCGGCGCGTGCATGCCCATGATGGCGTCCAGGTCGTGGGCGTTCCAGGCGTCGTTGTAGCGAGCGATCGCGGCTTCCAGGGCGGCGGGCGAGTCGGCTTCTGTCATCTATCGCGCCGAGCCTGCCGGGACGAGCTCCGCGCTCACCTTGTCGAGCTGGTCGAGGAGATCCTGGAAGCCGAGGCGCCGCAGGATCTCGCCGCCGAGGTCGAGGTAGTCGGCGCCGCGCGCCGGGCGGTAGTCCAGGATCGGGCGCGCCCGCTCGGCGGACTCCGCGTAGGCGATCGACTGGCGAATCACCGTGCGAAAGAGCTTCGGGCCGAACCGCTCCTGGAGCGCCTCCTGGGTCTGGCGCGCATGACGGGTTCGCATGTTGGCGATGTTGAGGCAGACGCCGAGGAGCTCGAGCTCCGGGTTCAGCGACTCGCGGGCCAGATCCAGCACCTCCATGGCCTGCTCCATCCCCTGGAGCGAGAAGTACTGGGCCTCGGTCGAGAGAATGGCGTGCGTCGCCGCGCATAGGGCATTCACGGTCAGCAGGCCGAGCGTCGGCGGGCAGTCGATCAGGATGAGGTCCTTTTCCCGCTTCAGGTCGCGCAGGCCGTTGCGCAGCGTGACCTCGCGGCCGATCTTGCCGGCGAGCATGAGCTCCGCCTCGGCGAGGGTCAGGTTCGCCGGGATCACCCTGCCATGCACCGCATCGCCGGCGCGCACCTGCCCCTGCAGCACGTCGGTGAGGGTCGGGCTGGCGTCCGGGGGCGTGTCGAAGTAGTCGGAGAGGTTCCCCTGCGGGTCGGCGTCGATCGCCAGCACGTCGAGGCCCAGGCGTTCGAAGACGTCCGTGAGCGAGCGCACCATCGTCGTCTTCCCCGTGCCGCCCTTCTGGGAGAGGATCGCGATCGTCGCTGACATCGCGGCAACTATAAGCGCCACCGATTTGGGAGGGAAAAGCCGGCCGGGTTGTCGCCTTATACTCTGCGCCGTCCTGTTCCCCGTCGCGTGCCCGCTCGAAGAAGGCGCGGATACCGGGAGGTCACATGAGCACAGATTTCGCCCGTTCGTCCCGCGGGCACGAAGGTCGCGACACCGCTCGCGCCCATGAGCCGTTTCGCTACTCGCCCGAGCTTCCGTGGAAGCCGCGCGTCGCGCCGCCGAGCGTCGAGGACAAGGACGCCTGCGCGATCTATGCCTCGGTGCGCAAGGACGGCACGCCGAACCGCGCGCCGGTCACCCTCGCGCTCGCCAACCTCCAGAAGATGCTCCACCGCGCCGGCAACGTCGACGGTGAGGGCGACGGCTGCGGGATCCTCGTCGACATCCCGCGCAGGATCTGGTCGGAGGAGGTCCGCGCGAGCGGCCACAACCCGGCCCTGGCGCTGGACCCGGCCTTTGCAGTCGCCCACGTCTTCGTCGACCGCAAGAGCGATCTCGAGCGCCTGCGCCACGACGCCCGCGAGATCCTCGGCAACGGCGGCTTTCGCATCCTGGCGGAGCGCATCGGCGCCGTGGACTCTCACGCCCTGGGGCCGACAGCGCGGGAGGAGGAACCGCACTTCTGGCAGATCGGCGGCCTCGTCGCCGACTCCGGCAAGGTGGAGCGCATCCTTTTCGAGTTGATGCTCGAGCTCGAGGGCAAGCTGGACGTCCACATGCCCTCGTTCTCGGCGACCACCTGCGTCTACAAGGTGATGGGCGCACCGAAGGTCCTCGGCGCCTACTACCCGGACCTGCG
>JAWVFM010000079.1:0-2575 GCA_033856015.1 Solirubrobacterales bacterium | reverse complement strand
CTCCCCTTCTCCTTCCTCTTCCTCTTCCTCGGTGCGTCTCCCTGCACCGCCTGGCTGGGCGACTGCATCGCCCGCGACGCCGACGGGTTTGTCCTCACCGGAGCCGACGCGGGAGCCGACGGGCTGCTCGAGACCAGCGTGCCGGGGGTCTACGCCGCCGGCGACGTCCGCTCCGGCTCGGTCAAGCGCTGCGCGACGGCGGTCGGCGAGGGGGCGACCGTGGTCCAGTTCGTGCACCGCCACCTGGCGCGGCTGAGCCCGTCGAGTCAGAGCGCCTAGGACGAATACCTCTCCATAGTCCAAGCGGGACGCCTGGAGTTGGACGTGTCGGCACTTGCCAAGCTTGCATCGCGGTGCCAGGGTGGAACTTCCGTGTCTCGAACTCCGTTAGCTCGCAGGTTGGGGGAGGCCGCGTCGATCGCGTCGGAGGCAGCCGCCCGGAACTCCTCGGTCGGCGAGGTTCTGGAGGACCGTGCCGGCCGACTGCGGCGCCGTGAGCTGCTGGCCGGCGGCGCGGGGCTCGCCCTGGGCGCGATGCTGGCCGGACCGATGCCCAGGGCGATCGCCGCGACCACTCCCCGGATCGCCGTCGTCGGCGGCGGCCTGGCGGGACTGACCTGCGCCTACCGGCTCAAGCAGGCTGGGTATCTGGCCGACCTCTATGAGGCGTCCGACCGGCTCGGGGGGCGCTGCTGGACCCGGCGGGGGGATTTCGCCGAGGGGCAGATCGCCGAGCACGGGGGCGAGCTGATCGACCAGGGGCATACCCAGACCCGGCAGCTGGCGCAGGAGCTGGGGCTCAACCTCGACAACCTGCTCGCGGCCGAGGCCAACGGGACCGATCCCTTCTACTACTTCGACGGCCAGCCCTACTCGTTCACCCAGGCGACCGAAGACCTCAAGCAGATCTGGCAGCAGCTGCACAGGGACGTCTCCGCCGCCAGCTACCCCACGCTCTACACGCAGTCGACGCAGCGGGGGCGCGAACTAGACGCGATGTCGATCGCCGATTGGATCCAGGCCTACGTGCCGGGCGGGTCGAAATCCAAGCTCGGCCAGCTGCTCGACGTCGCCTACAACATCGAGTACGGGGCCGAGACGAACGTGCAGAGCTCCCTCAACATGCTCTACCTGCTGGGGTTCTCCGGCCAGGGGCAGCTGCGGATCTTCGGCCCCTCCAACGAGAAGTACCACGTGCGCGGCGGCAACGACCAGATCCCGGCGCGACTCGCCAACGCACTGCAGGGCCAGATCAACACGGGCTCGGAGCTGGTTGCGATCAGGCGCAACTCCGACGGGAGCTACCGGCTCACCCTCCAGTCCGGCAGCGCCACGAGCACGGTCACCGCCGACCGCGTCGTGCTGGCCCTGCCGTTCTCGATCCTGCGCGGCGTCAACTACTCGAAAGCCGGCTTCTCGGCGGTCAAGGACACCGCGATCCAGGAGCTCGGGATGGGGACGAACTCGAAGCTGCACCTCCAGTTCAAAAGCCGCTTCTGGAACTCGCTGGGCAACCAGGGAGACACCTACGCGGACACCGGCTACCAGACCACCTGGGACGTAACGCGGGCGCAGCCGGGGACCGCGGGGATCCTCGTCGACTACACGGGCGGGACGATCGGGGCCAGCTTCGGCAGCGGCACCCCCGCCGAACGCGCCGCCCAGTTCCTCAAACAGATCGAGCCGGTCCTACCTGGGATCTCGTCGCGCTGGAACGGCAGGGCGACCGTCGACTACTGGACCGGGGATCCCTGGACCAAGGGCTCGTACTCCTACTGGAAAGTCGGCCAGTACACGAAGTTCTCCGGGGCCGAGCGCCAGCCCGAAGGCGGCTGCCACTTCGCCGGGGAGCACACCTCGATCGACTTCCAGGGCTACCTGAACGGCGCCGTCGAATCGGGCGAACGGGCGGCCGGCGAGATCCTCGCGGCCCTGAAGTGATCGATAGCCGGTCGGGTCGATGGCGCCGGGCACCCGCCGGCGGCCCTTGCGCGGGGTCCCGGGGCGGAGGAGTATCGGCGGAACGCGGCGCTCGAACGAACGGCGCCCGGCAAGGAGGATGAGATGGCGATAATGCAGATCCAGGAGTTCGAGGTCGCCGACGGCGACCTCAGCACGACGAACTACGACGGCGTCAACGAGCGGCTGGGCGCCGACACCGACCCTCCCGAGGGCCTCCTGGTCCACACGGCGGGCTTCACCGGCACCGGCCTCTTCCGCATCGCCGACGTCTGGGAGTCCGAGGCGGATTGGGAGCGCTTTCGCGACGGGCGCCTGGCGGAGGCCATGAAACCGATGATGGAAAGCGGCGAGGGCGCGCCTCCGACCGCCCAGTACAGCTACGAGCTGCACCACGTGATCAAGTCCTAGGAGAGGAACTCGTCAACCGTTCACGACCGGCCGAGCCGAAGGTGCGCGCCTACGTCAAGCGCGAAGCCGTGTTCGATTTTTAGGGGTCATGTCGAAGTCGCGGAGGGTCGCTTCAGCGCAGCCGCCGGCCGGCGGTGCGGCTCGAGCGTTCGGCGGTGGCATGCAGCTGGGGGCGCGGGCGCACGAGCTCGTCCGGGCCTTGCTG
>JAWVFM010000078.1:0-5123 GCA_033856015.1 Solirubrobacterales bacterium | reverse complement strand
TCACGAACACATGTTCGCATATCGGACGGCGGAATCGGCCCCGATACACTCACGAAATCGGCATGGATGCAGGAGATTTGCGGTCAAATGTGAGGAGAGTTCTTCTTGCGGCGCTCGCGGCCCTGGCCCTTTCGCTGCTCGCCGCGACCGCCCTCACGGCATCCGCCTCCGCCGCCTCCGCCGGCCCGGTCGGCGTCAAGGGCAACCGGCTAGTCGGCCGCCACGGTCACACGGTCCGGCTCCTCGGCGTCGATCGCTCCGGCACCGAGTACGCCTGCGTCGTCGGAGGCGGGTACGGGTTCACCGACTCGCCCGACTACACGCAGGCGGACTCGAAGAAGCTCATCAAGCGCATCCGCTCCTGGCACGTCAACGCCGTTCGGGTGCCGCTGAACGAGGCCTGCTGGCTCGACATCAACGGCGTCCACAGCGGGCTGGGAGGCAGGCCCTACCGGCGCAAGGTCGCGACCACCGTCCACCGCCTCGAGCATGCGGGCATCCATCCGATCCTCGATCTCCACGTCGTCGACCCGCGCTCCTATCCCGCGCGCAAGTCGGCCACCGGACTGCGCCCCGCGCCCGACGCATCGCACGCGCCCGACTTCTGGCGCTCGGTCGCCAACCGCTATGGCCACGACCGCGCGGTCCTCTACGACCTCTACAACGAGCCGAACGACATCGGCTGGCGCTGCCTTCGCGACGGCTGCAAGATCACCCGCGACGCCTACAGCTCCGACGTCCCGCACTACCGCTCCGCCGGCACCCGGCAGCTCGTCCACGTCATCCGCCGAGCGGGCGCGCGCAACGTGATCATGGTGCCGGGCCTCGACTACACCTCCAACCTCTCGAAATGGCGCCGCTTCCGCCCGCACGACCCCCTGCATCGCCTCGCCGCCTCCCTCCACACCTACGAGGCCCCGCTCGGCGGCTGCGACCCGAACTGCCGCAGGCACGTCCTCGCCCCGCTCGCCCGCCACGTCCCGATCATCACCGGCGAGTTCGGCGACACCGACTGCAACCACGACTACTCCGACGCCTACATGCGCTGGGCCGACCGCCACGGCGTCTCCTACCTCGGCTGGACCTGGGACGCGACCGCCCCGGGCTCCTGGACGTGCGACGGCGGGCCAAGCCTCATCGAGAACTACCGGGGCAAGCCGACCGGCTACGGCGTGGGCCTCCGCAACCACCTGCGCAAGCTGCGCGGCTGAGCCCGCCTACTCCGGCTCGGCGCCGTGGTGCGCCAACCGCGACAGCACCACCTGCGAGCGCGTCCGCTCCACCAGCCCGTCGCGCTGGAGCTCGATGATCAGCCGCTCCAGGTCCGCGTTGTCGGCCGTTCGGACGCGAGCAATCGCATCGGCCTCGCCGGTGATGCTCCACGCCTCGACCACCTCGGGCAGCTCGCGGAGCGTCCCCGCCACCTTGTCCAGAGTCGTCCCGGAACGGAAGAAGAGCTCGATCAGCGCCTCCGTGTTCCAGCCGAGCGCGGCATGGTTGACCACGGCGGTGAAGCCCTCGAGCGCTCCGGACTCCCGGAGCTTGTCCACCCGGCGCTTCACCGAAGGCGCCGAGAGGTTCACCCGCCCCGCGATGTCGCCGAACGTCCGCCGCCCATCCTCCATCAGCAGCGCAAGAATCTTGCGATCCAGGTCGTCCATGCCCCTAATTCTTGCGTATATCCGCTGAATTGTGGCTATTGACGTCAACCGACAGCCCATCTAACGTATGTGGATGCACGCAGCCCGGCAAAAAGTGGCCACCGTCCTCTTCGACGAGGCGCACTCCGAGGCGTGGACCATCCGCCCCGACGTCGCCGCCTCCATCCAGCCGGCGCACCCCGCCGACTCCTCCTACGCCGCCGCCGCGGCGGCGCTCTCCGAGCGCGACTTCGAGGTCGCGGCCAACACCGACGCGCCGCTCGACGCCGAGCGCCTCCAGAACGTCGACGTGCTCGTCATCGCTCACCCCTCCGAGCCGAAATGGGAGGCGACCGTCGGCGGCTCACCGGTCCTCGACGCCCGCGAGCTCAACGCCGTCGATGCCTTCGTCCGCGGTGGCGGCGGGCTGATCGTCCTCGCCGAGACGGAGCAGGACAAGTACGGCAACAACCTCAACGAGCTCCTCGCCCGCTTCGGCGTGACGGTCGACAACGCCACGGTGCAGGACTACGAGCGCCACCGCGAGGCACCCTCGTGGGTCCTCGCCGACCTCCTCGAGGGGGGCTCGGGAGGCGCTGACGTCCTCGCCCGCGTCGACAGCGCCTGCTTCTACCGCGCCGGCACGCTGAGCGTGGCCAACGGCGCCCGCCCGATCGCGCGCAGCTCCAGGACCGCCTCCCCGCCCGGAGCCACCCTGGCCGCCGTCACCGAGCATGGCGAAGGACGCGTCGTCGTCCTCGCCGACTCCGACCTCTTCGGCGACGACTGCATCGACGAGCTCGACCACCGGGCCCTGTGGGTCAACCTCGTCTACTGGGCGGGCGAGTCCGCATTTCGAAGCGCCGAGCACGGCGCCCGCTCCGCCGCTGGCGACGACCCGCTCTGGGCCGACCTGCGCGATGCCGTCGCCGAGCTTCGCCTCATGCAGGAGCCCGACGGCTCCGTGGACGTCACCCGCGGCCACCACGACAGCGCCCGCCTCGGCAAGCTGATCGAGCGGATCGCGCTGAACGCGCAGGGCCTGCGTCGCCACTTCCCCCACCAGGAGGAGTACCTCGACGCGCTCATCGCCGACCTCGGCGCCTGGGCCGCCACCGGCTTTGGAAAGCCGAACTTCATCAACTCGATCGAGGCGTTCCACCCCGAGCGCGACCGCCGCGACGGCGTGGAGCACCTCGTCGTCTTCCCCATGTACAAGCAGAACGCCTCCCGCGACGTCTGCTTCGAGGCCCTCATCGTCCGCGTCCCCTGGCCCGCCTTCGTCGCCGAGCTGGAGGGCGAGCGCTACGACAACCCCAAGTTCCTCCCTGTCACCTTCGTCGACTACACCGACGGCTACGACTCCGATTGCGCGGTCCTGTTCCCGGAGACCTTCTCGGCCGAGGGCCGCCCGCCCGCCTACTTCGGCGCGATCTTCTGCGACCGCGAGGCCGAGCGCTTCCGCCGCGTCTGCGGCGCCGCCGCCGACGTCCTGAGGCTGAACCTGCCGCCCGACGCCGCCTGCCTGCTGCGCTCGCCGCAGCTCTCGCGCGACGCCTACATCCTCTGGGACCTCATCCACGACCGCACCCACATGCACGGCGACCTGCCGTTCGACCCGTTCATGATCCGCCAGCGAAGCCCCTACTGGATGTACTCGCTGGAGGAGCTTCGCTGCGACCTGAACGCCTTCAACGAGGCCGTCAAGCTCGAGGCCGAGGGCTTTACGTTCGCGCGCTACGTCCAGTACGCGATCCTCTTCGACCGCCTCTTCCGCTTCCCGATGACGGGCTCGCGGGTCCGCAACTACGACGGCCTCGGCGGCCAGCTCCTCTTCGCCTTCCTGCACCGCGAGGGCTACCTGCACTGGACCGACAACGCCCTGAGCATCGACTGGGAGCGCCTCGCCGACGGCGTCGTCGCCCTGCGCGAGCGCGTCCAGGAGCTCTACCACTCGGGAATCGACCGCTCGAAGCTCGCCCAGTGGGAGGCCGCTCACGACCTGGTCTCCGCGTACGTGCCGCCGGCCGACAGCTCCGTGTGGGCGAAGGAGCGCCGTGACCTGCCCGAGGTCGAGGAGCCGAAGGAGCTCGTCGACCTGGTCCGCGACGACGAGTTCCCGCTGAGCCTCTTCTACGTCCAGCTCCGGCCGAAGCTCGAGCCGGTTCTCCAGCGCACCCGCGGCTGAGTTCTCGCCCCGTCGGGCCATAGACTCGCTCCGTGGGCGGCATCGGAGGCTGCGTCGTTGCGCCTGGGACCGCGCCAGACCGCGAGGCGCTCGAGCGCCTCGCCGCGGCGCTCGCCCATCGCGGTCCTGACGAAACCCGCATCACCGTCGACGGCAACGTCGGCCTCGTGGAGACGCGGCTGGAAATCACCAGCGACGCAGCCGCCGAGCGGCCAGCGAGCGACGTGCGCTCGGGCGCGCTGCTCGCCCTCGACGGCGAGGTCCTGAACGCGGCGACTCTCCGCGCCGAGCCCAGCGAACGCCCCTTTGGAAGTGCCGCCGACGCCGAGGCGCTGCTTCGGGCGATGGGCGAGCTCGGGACGCCGGCGCTGGCCCACCTCGAGGGCTGCTTTGCGCTCGCCCTTCTGGACTCTCGCGGCAGGCAGCTGTTCCTGGCGCGCAGCGGCGTCGGGATGAAGCCGCTCCACTGGGCGCAGCAGGACGGGGCCGTCTGGTTTGCGAGCGAGGTCCAGGCGCTGCTCGCAGCCGGACTGCGTGGCGCTGTGCGCACCGACGTGCTCAGGAGAGTTGCGAGCCTCGGCTGGGAGGCGCGCGAGGAAACCCTGATCGATCCGGTCAGGCGGGTCATGCCCGGATGCAGGCTGCGGATCGATCTCGGCTCGCTCGATTGCTCGGCGGAGCGCTTCTACGACCTGAACGCGGAGGTCGACGCGGAGCTTCAGGCCGAGCTCGCCGCCCTTCCGCGCAAGGCGCTTATCGACCTCCTCGACACGCGCCTCGACGCCGCGGTCAGGAAACTGCTCGGCGGCGACCGGCCGGTCGCTTTCTTCTGCTCGGGAGGGCTCGACTCGAGCCTGCTGACGGCGCGGGGCCAGCGCGGCCGGCCCGGCGGGACGGCCTTCGTCGGGTCGCTGCGCGCGGACCACCTGGTCGACGAGGGGCCCTACGCCCGGCTGCTTGCGCGCGAGCTTGGAATGGAGCTCGAGGTTGTCGTCGTGACCGCCGCCAATTGGCGCGAGGCGTTCGTCGACGCCGTCTTTCACCACGGCGCGCCCATGTCGATGCCGGTGCCGGTGGCGCTCTCGCAGATCGCGGGGGCGGTTGCGCGCGGCGGATTCAAGGCGGCGCTCGTCGGCAACGTCGCGGACGCGCTCTTCGGGGGCGACTGGGGCCGCCACCGTCAGGCGTTCCTCGACTTCCTCCCGCTGGGTGCCAGGGTCGGCCGGCGCCTGCGGCGGCTGCGGGGAGCCGGCCCCGGGGGTGTGGTCGAGACTCTCCGGGCGCGCCTGTCGCCG
>JAWVFM010000077.1:0-5376 GCA_033856015.1 Solirubrobacterales bacterium | reverse complement strand
ACCTGGGCGGTGACCTCGCCACCGAGGGCCAGCCTCCGGCCGGCGGCTGGCTGGTTCGGGTGACCGACGACCACGCCGGCAGCGCCGTCGCTCCCGGGCAGACGGTCGGCCTGCTCGGCGGCGCGCTGGCCACGTCCAGCACCACCGTTCGCCGTTGGCGTGACGGGTCGGAGGAGGCACATCACATCGTCGATCCCAGAACCGGGCGGCCGGCGACGGAGATCTGGCGAACGGTCAGCGTGGCGGCCGACTCATGCGTCGACGCCAACGCCGCCAGCACGGCGGCCATCGTCCGCGGCGAAGGCGCCACCCAATGGCTGGAGGAACGCGCCCTCCCGAGCCGGCTCGTCAGCCCGTCGGGAGCCGTGACGTTGCTTCGCGATTGGCCGCAGGCGGACGTGCCATGAGCCTGCCCCTCGCCAGCGGTCCCAGCGCCTACTGGTACACGACGCGTGGCGCGGGCGTCGTAGCGCTGCTCCTGCTCACGGCGAGCGTCGTCATGGGCGTGGTGGACCTGTCCCGCTGGCAGTCGCAGCGCTGGCCGCGATTCACCGTTGACGCCGTCCACCGCACGGTGTCGCTGCTTGCCGTCGCGGTGGTCGCGGTCCATGTGCTGACCACCGTCCTCGACACGTTCACGCAGATCGGCCTTCGTGATGCCGTGCTCCCCTTTGGGTCGAGCTACAGGCCGATCTGGATCGGCGCCGGCGCCCTCGCGTTCGACCTGCTCCTGGCGCTTGCCCTGACGAGCGTGCTGCGGCAGCGAGTCGGCTACCGGGCCTGGCGCGCAATCCATTGGTCTGCATACGCGTGCTGGCCGCTGGCGCTGGTCCACGGACTGGGATCCGGCACCGACGCCTCTCTGCCTTGGATGCTCGCGATCAGCGGGATCTGCCTGGTCGCCGTCCTCGTGGCGGTCGGCTGGAGGATCGCGACCGTCGAGTCGCGTGACGACGGACGGCGCGCCCTCGCCTGGAGCGCGATCGTCGCTGGGCTGCTGGCCCTGGTGACGTGGGTGGCGCAGGGACCGCTCGGCTCGAACTGGGCTGCCCGCGCCGGCACGCCGCCGGCCATCCTCACCGGCTTCTCGGCGCCCGCCACCCGCCCGGCGTCGGCCTCCCCAGCCTCGTCCTCGACGCTCGCGCTGCCGTTCTCCTCGAAGCTGACCGGCAGAGCGATCCAGCGTCAGCCCGGAACGGCCGGTCTCGTGGACATCGACATCCGCACGATCCTCCAGGCGCCGACGACCGGCACCCTCGAGATCCAGATTCTCGGCCAGCCCCTCGCCGGCGGCGGCGTGTCGATGAGCTCCAGCAAGGTCTCGGTCGGGCCCGACGGAGCACCGCTGCAATATCAGGGGCACCTGCTCGCGCTTCACGGGAGTCGCTTGCTGGCGAGCGTCACCGACGGCCAGAACGCGGCACGGCTCGACATCCAGCTTTCAATCGACGGGGCCACCCAGCGGGTGACGGGGACGGTCAGCGCCCGGCCGGCGAACGGCGGGCAGAGCTGATGAGCGCCGACCGCCTGCCGCGACTCTTGGCCGGGTGGCACGCGGGCGGCTCGATCGCGCTCGCCGAGCACCTCGACCTCCACGGCAGGCTTCCGCTCCCGGCCAGCCGGGGCAGCGCGGAGCTGATCGCCCGCGTCCAGCGAAGCGGGCTTCGCGGACGCGGCGGCGCCGCCTTTCCAGTCGCCACGAAGATGCAAGCGGTCGCCGCCGCTCCGCGGCGCAGGCGCCGGCTCGTGCTCGCCAACGGGGCCGAGGGAGAGCCGGCCAGCACCAAGGACAGCACGCTGCTGGAGAGCTGCCCCCATCTCGTCCTCGATGGCGTGGCGGCGGCCGTCGCGGCCGTCACAGCCGACGAGGCGATCATCTGCGTCAAGCCCGGCGCCGCCGAGGGCCTGAGCCACGCGATCGCCGAGCGCTCGGGGATGGACCGCGTCGTCCCGGAGGTGGTCGAGGTCCCGCGCGGCTACGTCGTCGGCGAGGAGAGCGCCCTCATCAACTACCTCAACACCGGCGCGGCGCTGCCGACGTACGGCGCTTCTCATCCGTCCGAACGCGGCGTCGCCGGCCGGCCGACCCTCGTCCAGAACCTGGAGACGCTCGCGCACCTGGCCCTCATCGCCCGTCACGGGCCGGAGTGGTTCCGAGAGCTTGGAACGGACGACGACCCGGGCTCCGCGCTCATCGACATCACCGGGGCGGTCGCGTCCCCGGGTCTCTACGAGATCCCGGCGGGGCTCCCGCTTGGGGCCCTCGTCGAAATGGCGGGCGGACAGTCCGTGCCGCTTCAGGCATTCCTGGTCGGCGGCTACGCCGGCACATGGACGGCGTCGGAGCAGGCCCTCGAGCTGAGCCTCGGCCACGCCGCGCTTCGCAAGCGCGGCGGCACGCTCGGCCCCGGCATGGTCGCCGCGCTTCCGAGGAGCTCCTGCGGCGTCCAGGAGACCGCTCGGATCGCCCGCTTTCTGGCCGACGCATCCTCTGGGCAGTGCGGCCCCTGCATGTTCGGGCTTCCGGCAATCGCGGACGGCCTCCAGGCGATCGTGGAGGGCCTCGCCGAGCCTGGAGCTCACAGCTGGGTCGAGTACTGGAGCCAGCTGGTCGGCGGCCGTGGCGCGTGTCACCATCCCGACGGCGCAGCCCAGATGGTCGCGAGCGCGCTGCGCGTGTTCGCCGACGATTTGACCCGCCACGAGACCGGCGATTCGTGCCTCGCCGCCGCATTCGATCGGGGAGCTGGAATCCGATGAGCGCGATTGGCGGCGACTCACGCACAACGACGCTGCGAGTCAACCCGATCGCGTGCGAGGCGCACGGGCTCTGCGCGGACCTCTTCCCCGAATGGGTGACCCTTGACGAATGGGGCTACCCGATCATCGACGGCCGGCCCGTGCCGGCGGAAATGATGGAGCACGCCAGGCGGGCCGCGAACGCCTGTCCAACCCTCGCCCTCGCGCTCGAATCAACCCGCCGGGGCGCGGGCTGACGAGCCGACGCCTGAGGGTCAGCGCGGCTCGAAGCCCGGGACCTCGAACGCCAGGCGCGCCCCGGCGCTCGGCGAGTCCTCGACCCAGATGCGCCCGCCGTGGGCGTCGACGATGGCGTGTGCGATCGCCAGGCCCAGGCCGCTGCCGCCCGAGCGCCTGGCGCGGGACGCGTCCGTCCTGTGGAAGCGGTCGAAGACGGCGCCGCGCTGGTCGAGCGGGATCCCCGGCCCATCGTCGTCCACCATCACGCGAAGGCGGGTCCCGCTGGCCTGAGCGCTGATCCGCACCGAGCCCGCCGGCGCGGTGTGCTCGATGGCGTTGCGGACGAGGTTGCGCAGGACCTGGGCGAGGCGGTCGGCGTCGCAGCGGAGCAGCCCGGCAGGAATCGGGCCCAACTCGACCTCTCGCCCGGCGCCCCGTGCCACACCGCCAACCGCCTCGGGGATGAACCGCGCCACGTCCACTCTCTCAACGGTGTGAATCAGCCCCTCGTCGGTCTGGGCAAGCAGCAGCAGATCGTCCACGAGGCGATCCATTCGGCCCACCTCCTTGACGATGCGATCGGCCGTCTGCCCGATGTCGGCCGGCGTCGAGTCCGACGAGCGCGCCAGGACCTCGATCTGCCCGCGAATGGCGGTGAGCGGCGTGCGCAGCTCGTGCGACGCGTCCGAGACAAACGCCCGCTGACGCGCGAACGCATCCTCGAGCCGATCGAGCATGCGGTTGAAGGACTCGGCGAGCTGGCGAACCTCGAGCGCCCCCGTCTCGCTCATCCGGTGGGTGAGGTCGCCGCCGTCGACCGCGCCGGCCGTCCGGGCCATGCGCCGAAGCGGGGCAGCCGTTCGTGCCGCCAGGATGAGCGCGGCGAGGAGAGCCGCTGCGAGGGTCAAAGTGCCGGCGATCAGGAAAGTCCTCGCAACCCCGTCCTGGGCGCGGTCGATCGACTCGAGTGGCTGACCGACGATGAGCTCGACGGGCGTGTCGCCGACGTTCATGCTCCGCGCATCCAGCTCCACCGCCCCTGCGTCCTCGAGGGTGATCGTCGAGAGGCCGGGGGTGGCGGAGAGGATGGCCTGCGGCTCGGTGCGCTCGCTGGCGCGATCGGCAGCGCTCTCCTCCCCGTTCGTCGCCTCCAGGCCGAGCAGCTCCGGGTCGTTGGTCGCGATTCCCGCTCCCGCGACCCGCACCACATACAGGCGAGACGAGGCCGTGAACCCTGGGACCGCCGCGATGGTCAGCCGGGCCTGGCGGAGCACCTCGGCCGGGGCGGCGGGGGCGCCGGCCTGGGCGATCCGCGCGCTGGTCGCCGTGGCCTCGGCTCCGAGGTCGGACTCGATCTGCTGGTGAATGCGGGCGCCGGTGCCTCGGTAGACCGCGACGAACGTGGCGCCGGCCGACAGGATCAGGATGGCCGCAACCGCCGCCGTCAACCTGGCCCGAAGGCCGGTGGGGCGCAGGCGGCCGAAGCGCTCAAGCATCGGCGCGGAGCCGATAGCCGATCGAGCGAACGGTGTCGATCGGCGACGGCCTTCCCTCCACGGCGAGCTTCTTGCGTAGGTAGCTCACGTAGACGCCGAGCGTGTTGGTCCGGGGGTCGTGCTCGTACCCCCAGACTGCGCTCAGCAGGGTCTCGCGAGAGAGCACCTGGCCAGGGTGGCGGGCGAAGAAGGCCAGGAGGTCGAATTCGGTCGTGGAGAGCCTGATCGACTCGCCGTCGCGCTCCACGCTTCTGCGCACCAGATCGATCGTCAGGTCGCCAACCTCGAGACGGGTGGTGCGCTGGGGGTCCGGGAGGCGCAGGTGGGCGCGAACCCGGGCCGCCAGCTCGTCGAACGAGAACGGCTTCGTGATGTAGTCGGTCGCTCCCGCGTCGAGCCCGCGCACGCGGTCGTCGACCTCGCCGCGCGCCGTCAGGAGAATCACCGGCAACGCCGGAAAGGTCCGCCTGACGGACTCGAGCACGCTGAGCCCGCTGCGGTCCGGCAGCATCACATCCAGGAGGATCAGGTCGTAGTCGCCTCCCAGGGCACGAGCCTCTCCTTCTCGCCCATCGCTCGCGCATGTGACGGAGTGGCCCTCGCCCTCCAAGCCTCTCCGCAGGAAGTCGGCGATCGAGTCCTCATCCTCGACAACGAGGATCCTCATCCCCGCATGTTCGCAGGGCCGGCCGGTCGAGCGGCCGGGTTTGGGCATGGCGCCGGGGCGGGTATCGCGTCAGCGGGCCCCACGCATGAGAAAGCGCAACCTCGTTCTCCTCGGTGTTATCGGCCTGCTGGCCCTTGCGGGCTGTGAGCCCCTGACCTCGAACGAGCTGGGTCACGAGGCCGGCGTGATCCATTCAACGGCCGCGGAGGGAGCGTTGCTGGCCGACGGCGTGGT
>JAWVFM010000076.1:0-5745 GCA_033856015.1 Solirubrobacterales bacterium | reverse complement strand
GCGCGAGCCAGCACGTCGTCAGGGCGGTCGTCTCCCTGGCGAATGGCTTCCACCTCGATACGGTGGCCGAGGGCGTCGAGGACGCCGAGAGCTACGCGCTGCTCAAGGAATACGGCGTGACGAACGTGCAGGGCTACCACATCGCAAGGCCCGGACCGATCGCCGCGGTCCTCCGTGACCCGGGCCCGTGGGCCACCGCCAACGGTGACCAGGCTCTGCCGGCGCGCTAGCCGCGACCGGAGATGAGCGGGCGGCGACGTGCCGCCCGAGCTGAACGCTCGTCGGCGCCGGCAGCTCGATGAGCATCGGACGCCTTGCGCTCCTTGGGAGTCATCTGCCGCACCGTGAGCCGGCCTTCGTCGATCGCGACCTGCATGTTCACTCGCCGTTCGCGGTTCTTCACCGCGGCGAGCTCTCGCATTGTCGGCCGAGCCTTGGCCATGGAATGCCTCCTCGGCACCAGTCGTGCCGCCAGGGGATACGGGCGTACTCCTTTATCGGCATTTCGGGGGATCTTCACGAATCGGCAGCGTGCCGAAGCCCCCTTTTGGACGTGGCAGGGATATATGATGGCGCGGCCTCGTCGGCGCCATGAACGCCCAGATACCTGACATGAATACGGGCCGTGGTCGTTCCCGCGCCACGCTGTTCATGGCCGGCATCATCGGCTCCATCCTGAGCGTCGTCCTCTTCGCCGGCCCGGCGATGGCCAAGAGCCAGGTCCTTCGCGTGGGGACCTATCGCGGCGTGCCCGGCCAGTTCAAGACGATCCAGGCGGCGGTCGATCACGCCAAGCCCGGCGACTGGATCCTGATCGCGCCCGGCGACTACCACGAGCGCGGCGATCGGACGCACAGGCCGAAGCCGGACGGCAACGTCCCGCCGAGCGCCGTTCTCATCAAGACCCCGAAGCTCCATCTGCGGGGGATGGATCGAAACAAGGTGATCGTCGACGGCACCAAGCCGGGCTCATCCCCCTGCAGCTCGAAGAAGAGCGCTCAGGACTTCGGTGTGAAGTCGGGGAGCTCGCAGCTCGGGCGCAACGGGATAGTGGCCTACAAGGCGAGCGGGGTGAGCGTCGAGAACCTCACCGCGTGCAACTTCCTCACCGGCAGCGGCAAGTCCGGCAACGAGCTCTGGTGGAACGGCGGCGACGGCAGCGGCAAGATCGACCTCGGCAGGTTCAAGGGCAACTACCTCAACGCCACATCGACCTTCTACAACGGCACGGACACGGCGGCGGGCTACGGGATCTTTTCGAGCAACGCCCGCGGACCGGGGGTCTGGGCGCACGACTACGCGAGCAACTTCGACGACTCCAACTACTACATCGGGGGCTGCCGACGGGTGTGCAACCAGGTCATGAACCACGACTGGTCGGAGTTCAGCGCCCTCGGCTACTCCGGCACGAACTCCGGCGGCCGCCTGATCATCAAGAACTCCGAGTTCGACAACAACAAGGACGGCTTCTCCACCAACAGCCAGAACAACGACGACTGGCCCTCGCCCCAGAGCGGCCACTGCCGCCACGGGAAGACCAGCCCGGTGACGCACACCGTCTCCTGCTGGGCGTTCATCCACAACTACGTCCACGACAACAACAACCCACAGGTGCCCGGCCGCGGCGCGGCGAGCGCTGGGCCGGTGGGTACCGGGATGTCGATCGCGGGCGGACGCTTCGACACCGTCATGAATAACCGCTTCGTCCACAACGGCGCCTGGGGCGTCCTGCTCGTCCCCTACCCCGACGACGAGACGCCCCCGCCGGGCGAGCACTGCCAGGGCGGGACCTCAGACACGATCCTCTCGTCGTTCGGCTTCACCTGCACGTTCGACGACTGGGGCAACCAGCTCTTCCACAACAAGTTCAAGGACAACGGCTTCTTCGGCAACCCGACCAACGGCGACATCGGCGAGCTCACGCTGATCGACGGCAAGCCGATCAACTGCTACCAGGGCAACACGACCCCCGATGGCACTTCGCCGGCCAACGTCCAGCAGACGAACACGAACTGCGGGCAGGCCGGGACCGCCAACAACAACCTCCAGCTTCTCTCCGAGGCGGCCTGCGACTCCGAGGTCGACGTGACGCTCTGCCTGCCGACGGACAGCTACCCGCGCGGCACGAAGGTCGTCATGCACCCGCTTCCCACCAAGAAGCTCGCCACGATGCCGGACCCCTGCCAGGGCGTTCCCAGCAACCCGTGGTGCCCGAGCACGGGCCGCCAGGGTCACTGAGCGCCGCTCCAAGGAGAGCTCCCGCGCACGGCGAAACCGAACCTGGCGATGCCCGATCGGATGCCCGCATTCACGTACAGGGCCCATCCCCGGATCGAGGAGCGGCGAGAAGAGTCCCCTCCGAGCGTCGACGACGAGCACGTCGGGTTCAACGGCAAGCTCGCGGCGCTGATCACCAAGGGCGTCGGCAACATGTGGGCGTTCTACGGCGTCGCGATGACCATGGGGCTCTGGATCGCCGTCCTCGGGAAGGTGCTCTTCGGTGACGGCTATCCGTTCCCGCTGATGCTGCTGGTCTTCGGCGGGATCATCCAGATGCTCCTGATGATCGCGATCATGGTCGGCCAGCAGGTGCTGGGGGGAGCGGCCGACAAACGCGCGTCACAGACCTACAAGGACGCCGAGGCGATTCTCCACGAGTGCCAGCAGCTCCAGGCTCACCTCCAGGCGCAGGATGAGGCCATGGCGAAGCTCATGCCTCCGCCTTCCGTCTAAGCGGCCAGGCAGGCGCGAGGAGCGCGACTAAAGGTTCGCGGCGGGCACTCCGATGCCAGGAAGGTGAGAGCCCCGCAGATCGAATCCGTGCTGCGGAGGTGCTGCCTCCCGCTGCTGGTCCTTGCCGGGTCCATCGTCCTGGCGGGCCCCGCGAGCGCGGGTGCGCATCATCGCCACGGCGGCGCCGGCCACCATGGCCGCCACCAGCATCGTCACCACCACCATCGCCAGGCCAACCCGGCGTACGTGCCGCCGAAGGGCAGGGTCTTCCATGGCGTCACGGAGACACGGCTCGGCAACACCGACCTCGACCGCTTCGCCAGCCAGGTGAAGGCCCACCCTGCCGTCGAGGAGGACTTCTACAGCTGGGACACGCCCCTCTCCACCGGCGCCCTGCAACGCTGGCAGCAGACGAAGACCCGCGGCATCCTGAGCCTCTCGACCGCGCCCGGAGGCGCGAACGAGGTCATCGACCCGAAGCAGATCGCCAAGGGTCGAGGCGACTTCTACATCCTCCGCCTGAACGAATCGATCGCCTCCTCCGGGCAGGTGGTCTACATCCGCCTCATGCCCGAGATGAACGGCTCATGGAACCCCTACGGCGCCTTCAACGCGAACGGCTCGCGCCGGCCCTCGAGCCACTCAACCGAGCAATACCGGCAGGCCTGGCGACGCTTCTCGATCATCGTCCACGGCGGAACCCTGAAGGGCATCAACCGGCGCCTCCACAAGCTCCACATGCCGCGCCTCCTGCGTGCCCGCTCCGAGCACGCCAGGGTCTACGCGCGGGCCGGCGTCGGCCGCAACCTGGCGAAGCCGAAGGTCGCGATGATCTGGAACCCGCAGACGATCTCCTCGCCGAACGTGAAGGGCAACAGCCCGCAGGCCTACTGGCCGGGCGCCCAGTACGTGGACTGGGTCGCCGCCGACATCTACTCGAAGTACGCGACGCCGGGCGTGAAGAGCGCGCTCACGAGCTTCTACAAGCGCTACTCCGCCTTCCCGTTCGCCATCACCGAGTACGCGCCGTGGGACAACGACAGCAAGGGAGCGTTCGTGCGCTGGCTCTTCGGATGGGCGAAGCATCACGACCGCACGCGGATGCTCGTCTACTACCGCTCGGTCTTCTTCGGCAGCCCCTTCGACATCTCCCGCTACAGCCGAGCTGAGCAGAGCCTGCGCAAGATCCTCAACTCGCCCCGGTTCATGCAATACGCGCCGGGCACCCGTTAGCCGAGCCTAGATCTCGCCCTCCCTGGCTCGCTCCAGGCCGTTGAGCTCGATCGAGAAGTAGCGGCACAGCCCGTCCAGCACGCCCACCTCAACTGCCATCGCGAGGTCCGCGTTCCAGGCTTCCACCCGATGGTCCAGGGTCGGCGCCTTCTCGAGCTCGCCGGCGCGCTCGCCGTGGAACGCGTAGAGCTTCAGGACCTCGCGCAGGTTGACGATCTTGTCCGCCGTGTAGATCGCCCCGGCGCCGGGACCAAGAGCGGCGACTCGCCGGCGCATGTCCTCCTTGCGGTCTACCCAGCTCTCGATCGTCGAGTCCTCCGTCAGGGCCTCGACGAGGTCGGCGACGCGCCCGCCAAAGCTCTCCCGGATCTCGTCGACGCCCAGCTCGGAATCCTCGACCGAGTCGTGGAGGACGGCGGCCACCAGGATCTCCTCCTCCGCGCCGACATCGTCGAGCAGCTGAGCAACCTGGGTCGGGTGCTCGATGTAGGGGCGCCCGTCCTTCCGCCTCTGATCGCTGTGAGCCTCCTCGGCAAGCTCGAACGCCTTCACGAGCGCCGGCGAGCGCCGTATCCCGACCGGCCTCCGGATGCCGGTGTCTTCGTCGTTCATGAGCTCGAGCTCAGGGAATCGAGTGCTTGACCTCGCACCCCGTGGCGGTGTCGTGGCCGGGACCGCCGACGCAGACGTCTTTGCCCGGGCCGCCCACGAGGTGATCGTCCCCCGGGCCGCCCGAAAGGTGGTCCTTGCCGCTGCCGCCGGAGAGCTTGTCCTTGCCCTTGCGGCCGGACAGCTTGTCGTTCCCGGCCATCCCGCCGAGGGTGTCACCGCCGTTGCCGCCGTCGAGCGCGTCGTCGCCGCCGTTGCCGGAGAGCGAGTCCTTGCCGTTGCCGCCGCAGAGGCCGTCGTTGCCGCCGCCACCCGCCTGCGAGTCGTTCCCGTCGAGGCCCAGGTAGCCGTCCGCGGCCGATGACGAGGTGAGCTCGGCGGAGGTGCCGTCGTCCGCCTGGTTGGTCCCCACGAGGTCGATCAGGACACCGCGGCACTTGGCCAGCTCGTAGGCGCCGATGTCACACCGCTTGCCGACCGTCCGCGGGACTCCGCGCGCATCGAAGGCGACGCCGTTGGAGGGATCGCAGGCGCCGCTGGCGCTGGGGTCGCCGGCGTTGATCGCGGGGCTTCCAGCCTGCAGGGCAAAGGTGTCGGCAGCGAGGAGGGGGCCGCCGTGGAACCCCAGCGGCCCGAGCTTTGGATCGACAGGCGAGACCGACGTGCCGAGCTGGTCACCGGTGGCGGCGTGAAGGCCACACCCGGTGTTGTTGCCGATGATGTTGTAGCCCAGCGTGTGGAACTGGGTCCCGGAAGTCGGGTTGTTGACGTCGAGGCAGTCGGGCTCATCCGGCGGCGTCGAGCCGGAGTCGGTGTTCCCCGCAAGGATCGAGTTCGACAGCGTGACCGACGCCGGCGTCCCGAAGGCCTCCGCGGCGATTCCGCCGCCGCCGTCATCGGCGTTGTTGCCGCTGATGGTCGACGCCAGGATGTTGACCGTCGAACCGAGAGCGAACAATCCGCCGCCGCCGCTCCCACCGTTGTCCGGGGCATGGTTGCCGTCCACGGTCGCGTTGGTCAGCGACAGCGACGTCCCGAGGCCGGCGAATGCGCCGCCGCCCGTGCCGGACGTGGAGGTGTTGCCGGTGATCTCGGAGTCCTCGACCGTAACGCTCCCGGCGCCTCCCGAGACAAGCGTGCCAAGCCCGCCGCCGACGCCCGCCTGGTTCG
>JAWVFM010000075.1:0-4349 GCA_033856015.1 Solirubrobacterales bacterium | reverse complement strand
GCCGTTCACCGTCCTCGGCCACAACGGCGAGATCAACACGATCGAGCAGCTTCGCCAGGAAGGCCGCATGCTCGGCATCTCGATCGACGCGGGCAACTCCGACTCCCAGGACCTGAACCGGGTGGTCGACAGCCTGATCCGGCTCGAGGGGCTCTCTCTCGCCGAGGCCATGGAGATGGTGGTTCCGCCGATCGTCAACGAGATTCGCACGCTCCCGGCCGAACTCCACGCCTTCTACATGTACCTGCGCGAGACGATGGGCCCGTTTGCCCAGGGTCCCGTCGCCCTGATCGCGCGGCACACGGATGAGTGCGTCTTCTCAGCGGATGCGCTCGGCCTGCGTCCGCTCTGGAAGGTCGAGACGGCCGACGACTACATCTTCAGCTCAGAGCCGGGCGTCGTCGGCGTCAACGAGATGGTCTCCGAGCCGAAGCCGCTTGGCCCCGGCGAGAAGTTCATGGTCACCATCGACCGCTCGAAGCGCCGCTCGCGCCTCTGGGAGCACGTCGACATGCAGCGGGAGGTGGCGCGCCGCTGGCTCGAGCGCACCGGCGCCGAGCACGCTGGGCCCTACGAGCGGGCGCTGACGACCGGCGGCCCGCTCGCCGGCGCTGAGATCCCGGGGTACACGTCTGCCGGCCCCGCCGAGCCGGTGAAGGTCGACGAGGGCATCCTCGCCGGCTTCGGGTGGCAGCGAGACGACGTCAAGCTCTGCCAGCAGATGGCGTCGAACGGCGCGGAGCCGATCGGATCGCTCGGCTACGACGGGCCGCTCGCGGCGCTCTCCCCCGAGCGCCAGAACCTGGCCGACTACTTCAAGGAGACCGTTGCGGTGGTCACCAACCCCGCGATCGACCGCGAGCGCGAGATCGAGCACTTCTCGACCCGGGCGCTCTTCGGCCGCAGGCCGTCGATCCACGACGCCGCCACGGACACCCGCACCGTCGAGACGTCCTTCTCGGTGCTCCTCGGCGGCCACCACGACCTGGCGCCGCTCTCCGACTCCACCTACCGCCGGATCGCCTCCGACGAGCGCACCTACCTCCTCGAGGACCTCTGGGAGGAGTTCCGAGACCGCGCGACGGCGATCGACACCGCCCTCCTCGAGTCGGAGACGACCGAGGGCGCCATCGGCCGCATTCGCCAGGAGGCGGTGAAGAAGGTGCGTGACGGCGCGGAGCTCATCGTCTTGACGGACCGCACCGTGTACGACGGCGAGCGTCGCTTCCTCGACCCGCACCTGGCACTCTCCGCGATCGACCAGGCGCTCAAGCAGTTCAAGGTCGGGCCCGGCGAGGAGAACCTTCGCCGCCGCTGTTCGCTCGTCCTGCGCTCGGCCGCCGTTCGCAACGTCCACGACGTCGTCCTGGCGCTCGGGCTTGGCGCGAACGGCGTCTGCCCCTACGTGATGCTCGAGGTCATCTGCGTCGACGACTACGAGCGGGACGTGCGCAACATCTGCGCGGCGCTCCGCAAGGGCATCGAGAAGGTGATCTCGACGATCGGCATCCACGAGACGCGCGGCTACGCCCGGCAGTTCTCGTCGATCGGCGTCAAGCCGGAGCTCGCTGAGATCTTCCAGACGCCCGCGTTTGCCGCCTCGGAAGCGGGTGGTGTCGGGTACACCGACCTCGACGCGGACTGCGACGCCCGCCTCGCGCTCATTCGCGACGAGGGGGGCAAGCCTGCCAAGACCTTCCGCTTCTACCCGAAGGTCTACAAGGCGGCGATCGCCGCCGCGAATGGCAGCGCCACCTACGAGGAGTACTCCGAGAAGGTCCGCGAGCTCGAGGTCGAGAGCCCGATCTCGATGCGCCACATCATGGGCCTGCGCTCCGACCGCGAGCCGGTGGCGGCCGCGGATGTCGACGCCGGCATCGGCCACCATTCCTATCCGCTCGTCATCTCGTCGATGAGCTTCGGCTCGCAGTCCGAGCCTGCCTTCCGCTCCTACGCCGAGGCCGCGAAGCAGATCAACATCCTCTGCATCAACGGCGAGGGCGGGGAGATCCGCGACATGTACGGGAAGTACCGCAAGTGGCGCGGCCAGCAGGTTGCCTCGGGCCGGTTCGGGGTCTCGGCGGAGATGATCAACTCCTCCTACGTGGCCGAGATCAAGATCGGCCAGGGCGCCAAGCCTGGCGAGGGCGGACACCTGCCCGGCAAGAAGGTCTCCGAGAAGGTCGCCGCGGCGCGTAACGCGGCGCCTGGGACCGACCTGATCTCGCCATCGAACAACCACGACCTCTACTCGATCGAGGACCTCGCCGAGCTGATCGACGAGCTGAAGACGGTCAACCCCGACGTCCGCGTCTCCGTGAAGGTCCCGGTGGTGCCGAACGTCGGCACGATCGGCCTCGGCATCGCCAAGGCCGGGGCCGACATCATCACGCTCTCCGGTTTCGAGGGGGGGACGGGCGCCGCCCGCCAGCACGCCCTCCGGCACGTCGGGCTGCCCTCCGACATCGGCACCAGGCTCGTCCACCGGGCGCTGTTGGAGGCCGGCCTCCGCAACCGCGTCGTGTTCTGGGCCGATGGCGGCTACCGCCATGCCTACGACGTCGTGAAGCTGATCTGCATGGGCGCGAACCGGGTTGCGTTCGGCACGCTGGCGATGGTCTCGCTCGGCTGCACGATCTGCCGCGGCTGCCAGCTCGACACCTGCCATGTCGGCATCGCGACGCAGATCGAGACGATCGAGCAGGCCACGGAGCACGGTCTCAAGAAGTTCACCCCGCAGGACATCTCGACGGCTGCCGAGAACTGCGCCCGGTTCTTCTCGTCCATGGGCGAGGAGATCAAGCGCGTCGTCGGGGAGCTCGGCTTCGAGCGCGCCCAGGACCTGGTCGGCCGTTACGACCTGCTCGAGCAGGTCGCCGCGAAGGGCAAGATCGACCACGCTGAGCTGATAACCCCGCACGAGGAGTACCTCGACCTCGCGCCGGCCGACCTACCGGCGCCGGTCGCCGCCGAGGAGGTGCTGGCCGAGGCGCGCGCCGAAGCCGGCCTGGTCGTCGCCCGCCCGATTCGCATGGAGCCCAAGGCCACCTCGGCAGAGGTCGGAGCCCTGGCGACAGGCATCCTCGCCGGCGAGCCGGTGCATCGGGAGTTCGCCCGCTCGATGGACGCCAACGACCGGGTCCTCGGCACCGAGCTCGCCGGGGCCCTGGCTCGAGCCCGCATCTACGACGGCGTCCCGGAGGGGTCCGAAGACATCCTTGCCGAGCTCGACTTCGATGGCGGGTCGGTCGCCGGCCAGGGCTTCGGCGCGTTCAACGCCTGGGGGATCGTGGTACGCGTCGAGGGCGGCGCTCAGGACGGCGTCGGCAAGGCGATGCTCGGCGGCACGGTCTCGATCCTCAAGGGTGTCGGCGCCACCGGCAAGCGGCTGAACGGGTCGGTGGGCAAGTCGTTCGCCTACGGCGCCCAGCGCGGGCATCTCTTCGTCCAGGGCTCCGCGGACTCACGGTTCTGCATTCGCCTGTCCGGCGCCGACGTGATCCTCGGCGGGGAGCCGTCGGAGCCGCTCGACGACGAGCGCGGCTGCATCGTCGACCGCGCCAACGCCAAGGGCTTCGCGTTCGAGTACATGACCTCCGGCCGCGCCGTGGTCTTCGGCGACATCGGCCCCTGGGCCTGCGCGGGCATGACCGGCGGCCGTGTCTACTGCCGGGTCAACCCCGAGTGGAACCTCGATCGCGACGCAATCCAGCGCCGGTTGGGCGAGGGCGCAAAGGTCGCGCTCGCCGAGCTCGACGCCGAGGGCGTCCTGGACGTCGAGGACCTCGTCGGCCACTACGCCTCGGAGCTGCGGGCGACCCAGCAGGACGAGGAGGCCGACCGCGTTCTCGCCCTCGCGGCGAAGGCCACCGAGAGCTTCCTGATGATCGTTCCGGAGAGGGTCCAGGCCGACCCGAACATCTCGACCGAGTAGCCGGCGCGGCTGCGGCCCCCGCGCCGTGGCGACGGCTGGTCTCAGCCCGCGATGACGATGTGCAGCCGGAAACGCCCGATCTCGAGCTCGTCGCCGTCGGCGAGCTCGGTCCACTCGGACTGCCGGCCGTTGACGAAGAGGCCGTTCAGGCTGCGGTCGTCCAGGGCCCGGAGGGCGCCGGTCTCGGTGCGAACGATCAGCGCGTGGCGGCGGGAGACGCTCGGGTCGTCGAGGCGTATGTCGGCGCTCTCGGCGCGGCCGATCCTCGTCCAGCCCGGGGCGATGGGAGCGATCCTCGGGCCTTCGCCCTCGCCGTCGTAGTAGGCGATATGAGGGCCGGGCGGCGCGTCGAGGCGAAGCTCAGTCAGCCATGCCGGTGTCGAGAGCGGCGCCTCGATGGCATCGGTGAGCACGG
>JAWVFM010000074.1:0-2587 GCA_033856015.1 Solirubrobacterales bacterium | reverse complement strand
GCCGCCGCCGACCGCGTAGCCGGCGACCATGGCCACGACCGGCTTCGGCAGGCGCCGGATCTGCACGTGGAGGTCGCCGACATCGAGGCGCCCGACTCCCTTCTGCGCCACCTCGTCGTCGCCGATGTAGCCGTCGTCGCCGCGGATCGTCTGGTCCCCGCCGGAGCAGAACGCCTCGGTCCCGGCGCCCGTGAAGATGATCGAGCCGACCTCCAGGTCGTCGCGGGCGCGGCCGAACGCGTCGCGAAGCTCTGCCAGCGTCTGCGGTCGAAACGCGTTGCGGCGCTCGGGCCGGTTGATGGTGATCTTCGCGATCCCGTCGCCCAGCTCGTAGAGGATGTCGGAGTACTCGGCGCCCGCCCGCCACTCGATTGGCGCGTAGAGGGATTCCTCGGGCGGAGCGTCCTTGTGGCGACGGGGCACGTCGGGGATTATTCACGTCGATGCTCCTCGACAACTGGCTCGCGCAGCGTGCACTGACCTGCCCAGACCGTCTCGCCGTCTGCGGAGAGGGCACCCAGCTGACCTACCTGGAGCTCGAGCGCGAGGCGACGTCCGCCGCGCGCCGCCTCGCAGCGAAGGGCGTGAGGCGGGATGCGCTCGTCGTCATCAGGCTGCGGCCGTGCGTGGAGCACGTGGTCGCGCTGCACGCCCTGATGAAGGTGGGCGCGATCGCCTACCCGGTGAGCACCCAGCTCACGGAGGCCGAGCTTCAGGCCGAGCTCGACCGTACCCAGCCCGCCCTCGTGCTCTCCGGGGCGGATGGCGCGGGCCTGACCGAGGCGGACCTGCCGCTCCTCGGCGAGCACGATCTGGACGGCATCCACTGCCTGATCGGCACCAGCGGGACCTCCGGAGAACGGCGAACCGTCGAGCTGACATACGGGAACCACCTCTGGAGCGCCGTTGGATCGGCGTTCAACATCGGCGTCGAGCCGACCGACCGCTGGCTCTGCTGCCTGCCGATGCATCATGTCTCCGGCCTTTCGATCGCCATGCGCTCGGTGATCTACGGCACCGGCATGGTCGTCCACGACGGCTTCGACGTAGACCGGGTGGGGGAGTCCCTGGAGGGCGACGGCGTCACCATCGTCTCCGTCGTCGCGACCCAGCTGGTCCGGCTCCTCGAGGCCGGGATCGACCTGCTGCCGCTGCGCGCTGTCCTCGTCGGCGGAGGCCCCGTGCCGGTGGAGGTCCTCGAGGAGGCCATCGGCAGGGGAGCCACCGTGGTCCAGACCTACGGCATGACGGAAACGGCTTCGCAGGTGACGACCCTCGCTCCGGGAGACGCGAGGCGCAAGCTCGGCTCGGCGGGCAGGCCGCTCCTCACGACCCACCTGCGGATCGACGGCGGCGAGATCCTGGTCCAGGGCCCAACCGTCGCCCCGGGCGCCGCGGACGAGGACGGCTGGCTGCACACGGGCGACCTCGGCCGGATCGACGAGGACGGCTTCCTCTACGTCGAGGACCGGATCGGCGACCTGATCATCAGCGGCGGCGAGAACGTCGTCCCTGCCGAGGTCGAGGCGGTGCTTCTCCGGCATCCGGACGTCGCCGACGTGGGCGCCGTCGGCCGTCAGGACGACGAGTGGCAGGAGGCCGTCGTCGCAGTGGTGGTCCTGCGGGAGGGCTCGAGCCCCGACCCGGACGAGCTGCGCCGGCATTGCGCCGAGCACCTCGCGCCGTTCAAGGTGCCGAAGCGCTTCGAGTTCGCGAGCGAGCTGCCCCGGACGGCGGCAGGCAAGCTCCTGCGCCGCAGGCTACGGTGAGGCCGTGACCCACGACCAGGTTCAGGCGTGGCTCGACGCCTACATCGCCGCGTGGAAGTCGTACGAGCGTGAGGCGATCGCCGCCCTCTTCAGTGAGGACGTCCGGTACCGCTACCACCCCGCGGACGAGCCCATCGCCGGCCGCGAGGCGGTCGTCGAGTCGTGGCTGGGGGAGGGCGAGCACCCCGACTCGTCCGAGCGCGACGAGCCGGGGACCTACGATGCCGCCTACACGCCGTTTGCCGTGGAGGGAGACCGCGCCGTCGCCACGGGATCGAGCCGTTACTTCGACGACGGCGGCAAGGTCACGGACGTCTACGACAACTGCTTCGTGATCAGCTTCGACGGCGATGGACGCTGCCGAGAGTTCACCGAGTGGTTCGTGAAGCGGCCATGAGCGGGCCGAGGGCGGTGAGCGTCGAGGGACGGCGGCGCATAGCATCCGGGCAATGACGAACGAAGGAATCTTCTACGACGCCGATGCCGACCTCGACCTGCTGAGCGGCAAGACGGTCGCGATCCTGGGCTACGGCTCCCAGGGCCACGCGCATGCGCGGAACCTGCACGAGTCGGGTGTGAACGTGGTCGTCGGGCTGCGTCCCGACTCCTCCTCGGTCGAACAGGCGAAGGCAGACGGCCTAGAGGTGGACACGATCGCCAACGCCGCCAGCCGCGGCGATGTGGTGATGATCCTGCTGCCGGACGAGAAGCAGGCCGAGATCTGGGAGTCCGAGATCAGGGATGGCATCGCCCCGGGCAACCTCCTGCTGTTCGCCCACGGCTTCTCGGTCCACTTCGGCCAGATCGAGCCCGGCCCA
>JAWVFM010000073.1:0-7129 GCA_033856015.1 Solirubrobacterales bacterium | reverse complement strand
AGACTCGATCCTGAGTCTGCTCTATGACCTGTGGCAGGCCGAGGGGCTCACCATCGTCCTGATCACGCATGACCCCGCGATCGCCGGCACGGCACCGCGGGTCGTGCGGCTGGCCGACGGCCGGGTCGCGAGCGATGAGGCGCCGGCCCCGATGCGCCCGCCGCTGGCCGCCGCGGCCGAGGAGCGCGCCCGATGAGCCCCCGGCGCTGGATCGCGGTCGGGCTGGCGATCGCCGCGGTCGCCGTCATCGCCGTGGTGGTTTCGATCAGCAGCGGCAGCTCGTCGCCGGCGATTGGCCCACCGCAGCTCGGCGGCGCGAACGTCCAGCAGTTCCAGAGCTGCATGGCGCAGCACGGGGCCCAGCCGCCCGGTCCGGGCGGGCCGGCACCCAGCCAGGGCGCCCCGAGCGCCGCTCAGCGGCGGGCTCTGCAGGCCTGCTCGCAGTATCTGCCCTCCGGCGGATTCGGCCGCCCGCCGGCCGGCGCTCCGCTGCCTGGAGCGAGCTCGGGCTAGGGCGGGCGGACCCAGAGCAATCAGACTGTCGACATGCGCATCCTCGTCGTGGACGACGAACCCACCGTCCGCGCGTCTCTCAGCCGGGCACTCGGGTTCGAGCGCTACGACGTGGATGTGGCCGCCGACGGGGCTGAAGCGCTCGAGGCGATGCTCGGGCTTCGCTATGACGCCATCGTCCTCGACGTCTCGATGCCGGTCCTGGACGGCCTCGAGACCTGCCGGCGCCTGCGAGCGGCCGGCGATGCCACGCCGGTGTTGATGCTGACCGCGCGCGACGCGGTTGACGAGCGCGTCGCGGGGCTGGATGCGGGGGCAGACGACTATCTCGTCAAGCCCTTTGCCCTGAAGGAGCTGACGGCCCGCCTGCGAGCACTGCTGCGCCGCCACGAGCCGAGCGGGGAGCGCGAGTTGCGCTTCGCGGATCTGCGCCTTGAGCCTGCCGGACGCCAGGTCAGACGAGGTGACCGCGAGATCGAGCTCTCGCGGACCGAGTACTCGCTGCTCGAGCTGTTCATGAGAAACCCCAGGCGAGTGCTCAGCCGCTCTGAGATCTTCGAGGCGGTGTGGGGGTACGACTTCGGAGAGAGCTCCAACTCGCTCGGCGTCTACATCGGCTACCTGCGGCGTAAGACCGAGGCCGGCGACGAGCCGCGACTGATCCACACGGTCCACGGCGTCGGCTACGTGCTGCGCGAGTCGTGAGCCTCCGACGGCGCATCATCCTGCTCGCCGCGGGGGCCGTCGCGCTGGCCATCTGCGCTGCGGCGCTCACGAGCTGGCTGCTGGTCCGTTCGGAGCTGCGCGGCCAGGTCGACAACGTGCTCACGACCGCAGCGAGCCGCTTCCAGCAGCTGCCCAAGGACCTGCCTCGGGAAAGGCATTTCGCAGGGAAGCGCCTGAAGGTCCGCCCTCCGCGCCGCGACAGCGGCCCCCCCGGTCCACCGGGAGATGCCGACATCTTCCTCGTCCGCCTCAACGCTCGCGGTGCCCTGGCCGAACCCCGCCCTCCCGAAACGGGCCCCCTGACCCATCCCACCGCGCGCGAACGGACGATCGCGCGGACCGGCCAGGGAAGCGAGCTGGTCGACCGCCAGCTGAACGGCGACCATTACCGGGTTCTCACCGAACCACTGAAGTCGGGCGGCGCCGTGATCCTGGCGCGATCGCTCCAGGGCGTCGACGACGTGCTCGGACGCCTGCGCGTGATCCTGGCGCTGGTCGCGCTCGGCGGCATCGGCCTGGCCGCGCTCCTCGCCTGGCTCGTCTCCCGGGAGGTGATCGCGCCCATCCGGCGCCTGACGGCGACCGCCGAGCACATCGGGGCCACGGACGACCTCTCGCGTCGAATCGAGGTCGGCAGAGCGGATGAGGTTGGACGACTGGCTTCCCGGTTCAACGAGATGCTCGACTCCCTTCAGAGCTCGCGTCACGCCCTCGCCGGTTCGGTCGAGGCACAGCGCCAGCTCGTCGCCGACGCCTCTCACGAGCTGCGCACCCCGGTCGCGAGCCTGCGCACCGACATCGAGGTGATGCTCGAGCACCCCAACCTGCCGGCGGCCGAGCAGGGTCGCCTCCTCGCGGCGGCGCGCGACCGCGCCGAGGAGCTTGGCCAGGTGATCGGGGACCTGATCGAGCTGGCGCGCGGCGAGCGCGCCGTGGAAACGCACGACGAAGTGCGGCTCGACCGCCTTGCCGGGGAGGCGGTCGACCGCTTTCGCCGGCTTGCGCCGGGGCGTCGCTTCGATGTCGATGTCGAGCCGGTCGTCGTGACCGGCGATCCGGAGCGACTGGCCAGGGCCGTCAACAACCTCCTGGACAACGCGTCCAAGTACAGCCCGGCCGAACAGCCGATCGAGGTCACCGTCACGAGGGCGGCGCTGAGCGTGCGAGATCACGGGCCCGGCGTCGCCGAAGCCGAGGTCGCGCACATCTTCGACCGCTTCAACCGCGGCGCCCGCGGCCGCGACGTTCCCGGCTCCGGCCTTGGGCTTGCGATCGTGCGGCAGGTCGCCGAGGCGCACGGCGGCACCGCGACAGTCGAAAACGCTCAGGGAGGCGGCGCCGTGTTCAGGCTCATCCTCCCTTCGACCGCGTTCTCTGACGGGCGATAGCGCGTCATTTGTAAGACCTTGGTCAGGCGTTCGACTGCGACAGGAGAAACAGGCCGAAGCAGGTGAACGCGACCATGACGATCAGCATCCAGCGTTGCGACAGCGACGCGAGGCGCGGTGTCGGATAGATGCCGAGCGCACGGTCATGCGCCAGCGCGAGGCCGGTTATGTGGCCTGCCAGCAGCGCGGCAACCTGGACGTACCAAACGCCCGTCGTGCCGATCAGCCCGTAGTCGACTCCGGCATTCGCGGTGCCGAAGTAGTTGGACCCGTTACCCAGCGGATTGGAGAGCAGGTACGTGAACTGGGCCTGCTCCTGAAAGACGAAGAGGCTGAAGTAGTGAGCGGTCAGGTAGGCGAGCGCGATCGGGATCAGCGTGTGGACGAACGAGCCACCGAGTTGGCGCGTGGGCGGCGAGCCGCGAACCAGGTGCATGCCCCTGACCCCGAGCCAGAAGATTGTCGCGACGAACGCGAAGCACAGAAGAAGAAACAGCGTCTCGTCGAGGCGAAACCCGAAGGTCGAGCCGAGGCCGATGTCCTGGAACCTGTTGTAGACGCTGATGATCGGGCTCCGGAGCACTCCCTCCTGAGCGCCGTCGAATGTGGTGCCGCCGATCGCGACGATCGTCATGGCGATCGAACCCGGGACGCTCGCCCAGTGCGACGCAGCGGCCAGCGGCCGGCGCCTTCCGAGGCGACCGTCTCGCATTTCCAGCGGGGAGAGCTGCGAGAACATCTCGTAGTACACCGAGAAGGCCTCGCCACGCTGCAGCCAGGTCTCCACGCCGAAGAGACCCATCGCCACCAACGTGTAGGCGCTGTAGACGAGAACGGCGATGGCCGCCGCTCTCGGCTCCACGCCGACTGCCTGAAAGCCGGAGGTGGAATAGACGAGCTCCATCCACACGAAGCTGGCGATCCCGACCGCAGCCGGCCAGCGACCGAGCTTTTCCGGGTAGCGGAGCGGCGGACTCGGGGTTGTTCCCGCCGCCTTGCGAAGGAACCACCGAAATGCGCAGGCCACAGCGCGCCAGGGGTTGAAGGCGCGGAACACGTTGCCGAAGAGGACGCTCAGAAAAGCGAGCCCGACCCATGCGGTCACGAAGATGAAGGTCAGCGAGAAGTTCAGGTCGGGGGTGCCGATGCCGTAGAGGCCCGCCCAGACCGCCACTCCCAGGAGGAAGACGCCGATCGCACCGAAGAGCACTGATGCCGCGCGACTCGCCAGAGCACGAGAAAGGCGAGGAGCGATTGGTCGCCATTCAACGGTCTCGAGACGCTGCGTCGTCCAGGCGACCGAGAGGACGAAGAACGAGATGATCAGGACGATCGAAGCGCCCCAGGCGAACAGCCACGCTGGGATTGGAAGGTCCTTGCGTCCCTCCAGGATGTGGGCCTGCGCCAGCCCCGGCAGCGCGAGCGCTGTTACCGCGCACGCGGCGCCCGAGGCGAGGATTGCTCGACGTCTGATCAACGACCTGAAGCTCGTCAGCTACTCGGCGCGACCTTCTTGACCGCGGCCTGGAGCTCGGCGACGTCGAAGGCGCCCTCGATCCGGGTGCTGATCCGGCCCTGCTTGTCGATGACGAACAGCCACGGCTCGGTGCGCAGGCCGTAGTCGAGGACCTGGGGGCGAAGTCCCTTGCTGGCGTTGTTCTGGTTGTAGATCTCCTGGTGGATGAAGTCGACGCCCTGGCTCGAGGGCTCGTGCTCGACCTGCTCGGCGACATCGACCACCGGGCCGCAGACGCGGCTCTGACAGAGGGCCGGCGTGGCGAAGAGGAGGACGACCGGCTGCTTGCCGAGTACGTCGGCGAGGTCGACCGCGTGCATGTCGTCGTGGGGGACGCGGGTGTCGATCTGGCCGACGTTGCCGCCGACATCGGCCGCCGTGAGCGTGTGCATCGACGGCGCCTTCTGGCCGACCTTCGGGATGTTGTTCGGCTTGCCGACGATGACGGAGGTGGTGATCCGCGCCGACGACGTTTTGCCGCCCTCCCGGACGACGGCCACCATGTTCCACGGTCCGTTTCGATTGAACGGGACGCTCGTTACGTAGAAGCCCTTGGCGGCATCAGGATCGCTGGCGGTGCTCTTCGCCTCGTAGGCCTTCTGGGTGGCAAGCGACTCGAAGCTGGCCGGGAACGGTCCCTCCGTAGGTCCACCGGAAGCCGGCTGGGCGTAGAGAGCGACATCTGCGTCCGTGACGGGGCTGTTGTCGACGTTGAAGATCCCGAACCCGAAGCGGTTCTTCCCCTGCCCGTAGACCGATCCGGTGGGCGCGACCACCAGGTTCTGGTCGGGGCTGTCGCTCGCCAAGATCTGATCCAGCGACCGGCCCGCGACGGCGGGAAACGCGCCGGCCGAGGGAGCGTTCCCGCTCGACGGCCCCGAGGACCCACAGCCCGCTGCAACGAAGACGGCGATTGCGAGCGCGAGACCTGCTCGCGTCGCGCACGACACGCTTTGGCGCTTCCCGGCCACGCCAGAATCCTAGGCGCCGGGCCTTATCGGCAGCTTAATGACGGGATCCGGTCGCTCCGCTGGGTTCGCCTGCGACGACGCCTGCCTGAGCGGCAATACCCCACGGGGGTATAGTCCATCTCTCTCGAAACCCCGACAGGAGGCCAACGTGCCTGATCCAATCGCAGTGCTCCTCAGGTTCAACGGAGACCCGGACGACCTACTCGGCCGCTTCGAGCAGGCCCTGGGGGCGTGGGTCGAGGCTCAGAATGACGACTACAGCGCCCCGACGATGTTCGCGATCTGCCGTAAGAAGAACGGCATCGTCGTGCTCAGCGGGTGGGAGAACGTCGACGCCCACAAAGCCTTCGGCCAGCAGATGGGCTCCCATCTGGAAGCCGTGGGCATGACGAGGCCCGACGAGCACGAGCATCTTCGAATCGCCCAGTTGGGGTTGCCTCCCGCGTAGCTCCGGCGAACTTTCGTCGGTCGAGCACGCCCAGGCGCTAGTGAGCGTGAGGAATGCCTCCACGGACCGTCCGCCACGACTCCCAGGTGATGCGCAGGATGACGAGCGTGATCCCAAGGCCGATGAGCGGGTCGCCGACCGGCGCGCCCAGGGCCACGACGGCGGCGGAGGCGATCACCGCGAGGCTCACGTAGGCATCGGCGCGGGCGTGGTTGCCGTCGGCGACGAGCGCGGGGCTATCGAGCGCCCGGCCGGCTCGCGTGCGGATGCGAGCCGCGACGAAGTTACCCAGATAGCCAATTGCCCCCGCGAGCGCCAGGACCGCCAGGTGGTTGGGCGCGCTCGGGTGGATCAGCCTGTGGACGGCCTCGACGCCGGCAACGCACGCGCTGATGAAGATCGCCCCCACCACGGCGAGCCCCGCACCGCGCTCGGCGCGCTCAGAGTGCAGGGCGAAGGCGATGCCCAGCGGCACAGCTGTGAGCGCATCGCCGTAGTTGTGGATCAGATCCGCCAGCAGGGCGATGCTGCCGCTGGCGATGAAGATCGCGGTCTGTGCGATGGCGGTCACCCCGAGCACCGCAAGGGATAGGGAGACGGCGCGGATGCCCGCCCGTGAGCGCTTGATGCTCGCGTCGATCAGGCCGTGGGAGTGACCGTGGCCTTCGCCGGAGTGAGCGCCTTCAGTTGCGGCCGGGCGACGCATCGCAGGAAAGGTAGCCGCGCCGCCCGACTCGCTTGACGACTCAGCCGGCGACAGGCTCGAGGGGCGCTGGGTTCTCTGCGGGGCTACTGTTGTCGTCGCGGGTCGGCGGTCTGAGCTCGCGGGCTATCGCGTAGATCGTGCGGCCGTCAGACCGGGCGCTCCAGAGGAGTCGGTGCCAGGCGCCGTTTTGTCCTCGGAAGCGATTCTCGAAGTGCACGATCTCGGCTCCCTCGTCGAGGAGGGCGAAGGCGGCCCCGGCCGTCGTTTCCACGTCGTCAGGATGGACGAGCTCGATGTAGGGAACGGTGGTCAACTCCTCGCGGCTGAGGCCGAGGCAACGCTGGAAGCCATCCGTGACCTTCGTGAAATAGCCGTCGAGGTTCGCCTCGATCTGCAGCTCCGGGCTCTCCTCGGAAGTGATCGGAGGGACCGTGCGCCAGCCCTTGAGCTCGGCCGCAGGCAGAGGCCGCGAGAAGTAGAAGCCCTGGACGAGCTCGCATCCCATCTCACGCAGAATCACAAGGGTTGCGTGGTCTTCGACTCCCTCGGCGACGACACGGAGGCCGAGGGCGTGCGCGAGGTCGATCATCGACTTCACCAACGGATGTCGCGCCGGGGTGAGGTCGGAGACAAAAGAGCGGTCGATCTTCAGCTCGGTGATCGGCAGGCGGCCGACCCTGGTCATCGACGAATAGCCGGTGCCGAAGTCATCGAGCGAGATCTGCACCCCGCTCGCCGCGATCGTCTCGAGCACGGCGATCGCGTGCGACTCGTCCTCGATCACCGACGTCTCCGTGATCTCGATGTGTAGGAGATGGGCGGGAACGCTGTGACGAGCGAGTGTCTCCTCGATCTCGCTTG
>JAWVFM010000072.1:0-5861 GCA_033856015.1 Solirubrobacterales bacterium | reverse complement strand
GGGGCGAGGTCCGTGTCCCTGACCCGCAGGCCCAGGTCCCGCGGCGAGCGGTAGGTCGTGACCGGGACCGGCGTGTTGGGCGACGCGTAGCGCTGGCGCGCGCGCCAGTCGCGAAGCCACGCGAAGCGCGTCTTGCCGGCGCCGGTCGAGTAGCGGATGCCCGCGAAACTGCCCTCGTTCGGGTACTGCACCTGAACCCGCCCGCGCTTGGACCTGTGGACGGCGAAGTACTTGACGAGGTTGTAGAGGCTGGGGTCCGGATACTTGAAGACGGTGATCGTCCCGGCCGCGTTGACGTTCACGGTCACCCGGCCGTTGCCGGCCTGGGCGTTGACGTCGGTGGGGCCGTAGGCCTCGAAGTCCGCGTTCCCCTGGGTCGGGTCGTCGCAGCCGCCGGGCCCGAGCGAGGGCGGCAGGATCGCGCCGGACGCGCCCGCGGCGGCGGTGAGCGCAACGAGCACCAACGCCGCGACGGTTGCTCTCCGCACCCCCATCGGCGCGAAAGCCTAGGCGCGGAGCGGCGGCTGGGCGCCGGTCGGCTAGAGGTCGTAGCGCGCGATGTCGGCGTCGAGGCGGTCGGACTGAGCGGGCTCGAGCGCCTGCGGCGGGTCGTCGTCCGAGGAGTTTCGCCGCCAGCGCCTGACGCCCACTCCGATCGCCACGGCGGCGGCGACGAACGCGATCACCGGCACCAGGTACGCGGAGAGGTCGAACCCTGACGCCGGCGGCAGGGCGAGCACCCGTGGCCCGTACTGGGCGACGAGGTCGTCCTTGATCTGCTGCTCGGTCTCGCCCTTGGCGATCTTCGCGCGGATGAAGTCACGCTCCTGGTTGGCCTGGGGCGAGTCGGCGAGCTCCAGGAGCGTCCCGCAGATCGTGCACATCACCTCGCCCTCGATCGTGGCGAGGTTGGTCTTCGGCTTTGGCGCCGCGCTCGCGACGCTCGGCAGGAGGAGCGCGGCGAGGGCGACGAGGACCGCTGCGCGGCGGGCGATCAACTCGCAGCGGCCTTGCGGTCGATGAGCGGGCGGACGGTCGACTGCAGGTAGTCGGCGGTGACCGCGCCGCGGCGGATGAGGGCGATGTGGCCCTTCGGATCGACCAAGAAGGACTCCGGATAGCCGAGCGTTCCGTAGGAGTGCCCGAGGTCGCCGGGCCCGTCGTGAAGCTGGGGGTACGTGACCCCGAATTCGTGGACGAAGCGCATGCCGTCGTCCGAGAGGTCCTGCGAGTCGACCCCGAGGACGGTGAAGTCATGGGTCCGCTCGGCCCGGTAGAAGGTCTCGAGCGCCGGCGACTCCTGCCGGCACGGAACGCACCACGAGGCCCAGAGGTTCACGAGGACCCACCTGCCGCGGTAGTCGGCGATGTCCCCGGAGCTGCCGCCGGCGAGGGTGGGGAGGGTGCGGTCCGGGGCTCGCTGGCCGATCTGCAGCGACGCCGGGTTCTTCTTGAGCAGGCCGTAGCCGAGCAGCCCGACGATCGCCAGCACGGCCAGGAACGTCAAGAACGTCCGTGCGCTCACTCCGCGAAGATTAGGGTGCCGGTCATGGAAGCCCCCGATGTCCACTACGCGCTAAACGGCGAAACGTCGATCGCCTATCAGGTCGTCGGGGACGGCCCGGTCGACCTGGTGCTGGTGCCGACCTGGTTCAACAACATCGACCTGCTCTGGGACGTCGCGCCGGTGAACCGGTTCTTTGAACGGATGGCGTCGTTCTCGCGCCTCGTCCTCTTCGACCGCCGCGGCACGGGCCTCTCCGATCCCGTCCTCGAGCCGCCGGGCCTCGAGGAGCAGATGGACGACGTCACCGCGGTCATGGACGCGGCTGGGGTCGAGCGCGGCGCGGTGATGGGCCAGCTCGAGGGCGGGGCGATGAGCGCGCTCTTCGCCGCCTCGCATCCCGAGCGGGTGACCCACCTGGTCCTCTACGCGACGTTCGCGCGGGTCATCGCGGGCGAGGGGTACGAGTGGGCGCCGTCCAAGGAGGAGCGCGACGGCAACCTTGCGGCGGCCTTCGCGACCTGGGGCACTGGCGCCCGCCTGCCGGTCTTCGCCCCGTCGCTCGCGGGCGACAAGGCGATGCAGCGCTGGATGGCGCGCTTCGAGCGCGGCTCAGCCGCGCCGGGCATCGTTCGGCCGTTCCTGAAGGCGATGGGCGACGTCGACGTGCGCGGGATCCTGCCCTCGATCCGCGTGCCCACGCTGATCATGCGCCGCAAGGACGACCCGTTCATCGACGTCCGCCACTCGCAGTACCTCCACGAGCACATCCCGGACTCGAAGTTCGTCGAGCTTCCGGGCCACGACAACCTGATTCTCTCCGGCGACACCGATTCGCTCCTCGACGAGGTCGAGGAGTTCGTCACCGGCGAGCGGGCATCGTCGCGCGAGCCCGACCGGGCGCTCGCCACCGTGATGTTCACCGACATCGTCGGCGGCACCGAGCGCGCCGCGAAGATCGGCGATCGGCGCTGGCGCGACCTCCTCGAGACCCACTACGGCGTCATCCGTTCGCAGATCGAGCGCTACCACGGGCGCGAGGTGAAGACGATGGGCGACGGCTTCCTTGCGACCTTCGACGGCCCCGCCCGCGCGATCCGCTGCGCGACGGCCTCGACCACCGCGGTTCGAGGGCTCGGCCTCGACATCCGCGCCGGCCTGCACACCGGGGAGGTCGAGGTGATGGGCGACGACGTCGGCGGCATGGCCGTCCACATCGGCGCGCGCGTCGGGGCCAAGGCCGAGGCGGGCGAGGTCCTGGTCTCCGGCACCGTCAAGGACCTGGTCGTCGGCTCCGGCTTCGAGTTCGCCGACCGCGGCGAGCATGAGCTGAAGGGCGTCCCCGGCGAGTGGCGGCTCTACGCCGTGGAGCGCTAGGCCGCTACGGGTGCCTCGGCGGGCTCGAGCGCCAGCTCGAGCACCTCACCGATGGTCATGACCGGGTGGATCTCCAGCACATCACGGACCTCCTCGGGCACGTCGTCGAGGTCGGCACGGTTTCGCTCCGGGATGACGACCGTCGTCAGCCCGGCGGCGTGCGCGGCAAGCACCTTCTGCTTGACGCCGCCGATCGGCAGGACGCGGCCCTGGAGCGTCACCTCGCCGGTCATCCCGACGGTGTGGCGCACGGGACGCCCGCTGAGCAGCGACGCGATCGCGGTGGTCATTGCCGTGCCCGCGCTCGGCCCGTCCTTGGGGATCGCCCCGGCGGGGACGTGGACGTGGAACTCGCGGTCGAACGCCTCCGGCTGGATGCCGAGGGCCTCGGCATGGGAGCGGACGTAGGAGAGCGCGATCTGCGCCGACTCCTTCATCACGTCGCCGAGCTGGCCCGTGAGGACCAGGCCACGCTCGCCGTCCATGGCAGTCGCCTCGATGAAGAGGACGTCGCCACCGGCTCCCGTGACCGCCAGGCCGGTCGACACGCCCGGGACCGCGGTCCGCTCCACCGACTCCTGGAAGAAGCGCTGGCGACCGAGCGCGTCGCGGACGGCCGCCACGTCGATCGCGATCGGCGCCTTGGCATCGCCTGAGGCCAGGCGCGTCGCGGTCTTTCGCAGGAGCTTGCCGAGCTGGCGCTCGAGCTGGCGAACGCCGGCTTCGCGGGTGTACTCGCTGACGATCGTCCGCAGGATGTCGTCGGCCACGACGACCTCGTCCGCCTCAAGCCCGTTGCGCTTCAGCTGTCGCGGCCACAGGAATCCGTCGGCGATCGCGACCTTCTCGTCGGTCGTGTAGCCGTCGAAGTCGATCAGCTCCATGCGGTCGAGAAGCGGCGCGGGGATGCCGTCGGTCAGGTTTGCCGTGGCGATGAAGACAACCTCGGAGAGGTCGAGCTCGACGTCCAGGTAGTGGTCGCGGAACGAGTGGTTCTGCGCCGGGTCGAGCACCTCCAGGAGCGCGGACGACGGGTCGCCGCGCCAGTCGGCGCCGACCTTGTCGACCTCGTCGAGGAGGATCACCGGGTTCATCGTGCCCGCGTCGCGCAGAGCGCGGACGAGCCGGCCCGGCAGGGCGCCGATGTAGGTGCGCCGGTGCCCGCGGATCTCGGCCTCGTCGCGCACGCCGCCCAGCGACATCCGGACGAACTCGCGCCCGAGCGCCTTCGCGATCGACTCGCCGACCGAGGTCTTGCCCGTGCCGGGGGGACCGACCAGGGTGAGGATGGCGCCGGAGCGCTTCTCGTCGACGATGCCCCGTTCCTCGCGGAGCTTGCGCACGGCGATGTACTCGACGATCCGCTGCTTGACGTCGTCGAGGCCGGCGTGGTCTGAGTCGAGGACCTCGCGGGTGTGCTGCGGGTCGAGCAGCTCCTCGGAGCGCTTCGACCACGGAACCGCGATCAGCCAGTCGAGGTAAGTGCGGATCATCGACGCCTCGCCCGACTGCTCGCCGGGGCGCTCGAGGCGCCGCAGCTCCTTGGTCGCCTGCACGGCGACCGCCTCGGGCAGGCCCGCCTCGGCGATCTTCTTCTCGTACTCCTCGATCAGCGACTCGTCGTCCTCGTCGAGCTCCTTGCGGATCGACTCCATCTGCTGGCGCAGGAAGTACTCGCGCTGCTGCTTCTGGGCTCCGGACTCGACGTCGTCGCGGATGCGCTTGCGGACCTGAAGCTCCGCCAGGCGCTCGCGCTGGAGCTCGACGGCGATCGCGAGCCGCTCGGTGACGTTGACCGTCTCCAGGACGCGCCGCTTGTCCTCGAGGCTCAGGTCGGGGCTGTAGCCGGTGCTGTCGGCCAGCGCGCCCGGCTGCGTGATCGAGCGCAGGAACGCCGCGATGCGCCCGTCGTCGCCGCGGATCTCGAGGATCTCCTCGACCACGGCGCGGTACTCGCGCTCGAGCTCGCGGGTGCGATCGTCGGCGGGGCTGCCGTCGTGGAGCGGCTCGACGTCGATCTGCAGCCGGCCGTCCGGCCCCGGCGATGCGGCGCCGGCGCGACCGCGGTGCAGGCCGGAGAGGGTGGCCGCGTGCATGCCGCCCGGAAGGACGGTGGTGTCGAGGACGTCGGCGACCGTGCCGATGTCGGCGTAGGTGCCGTCATCGCGCAGGAGCACGAAGACGCGCTCGGCGTCGCCCACGTCCGCGGCGACGGTCACCGTCATCGTGGGGAAGAGGATGCTGTCGTCGAGGGGAACCAGGGGCAGGCGCATGCGATCTCCGCTTCAGGGTCGATAGCTACTTCAGTTAGTGAAGTATTGCACACGACCTGAGCGCGGGCGACTTAGATCCGGGCGCAGCCCACGCCTGCGGGGAAATGGCCGGCGGCTAGCCGATCAGATGGGCAAGCTGCTGGATCGCACTCGCCACGCTCGAGGCGGGGACGTTGGTCGAGTACATGTTCGGGAACAGGCCCCGGACAATCGACCTGGCCGCTTTGCGGTGGCCTCGCTTCTGCGCCAGCCGCAGGTACTCGTAGTCCTCGTGGCCGTCGCGGATGCGCTTCAGGCGGATCGAGTCGATCGGGATGTCGTGGTGGCCGCCGATCACCTTCGGAGTCCCGGGGTAGAAGAGGTTGCCGTCGCCGTTGCCGCCGAACGCATACTGGTTCTGCCAGGCGGTGGTGAGGTTGTACGTGGTGTCGTAGTAGAGCTCGCCGGTCGCGTGGTACTCGTAGGCGAGGGCCCCCATCGCCCGCTGCTCGGTTGCCGGCTGATCGATCGCATACGAGGGCCAGCCTGCCCACAGGGGGTTGGTCAGCCGGTCCGCTCTTCCGCACCCGAAGCTCGGGCAGGCGTTGTACATCCACAGCTGCTTGCCTCGCCGCCGCAGGAAATGGTTGTAGGTCGCCCGGTGGTCGCCCGCGCCCGGCCCTCCCGGCTTGCCGTCGAGCTGGCTGATGAGCGGGGCGAGGATGTCG
>JAWVFM010000071.1:0-4375 GCA_033856015.1 Solirubrobacterales bacterium | reverse complement strand
GGGATCTCGGCGTGGACTCGGTGCGCCCCGTAGGCGTCGAACGCCTGGATGCACGCCTGGCGCTCGGCCTCCCGGGCTACGCCCCGTCCCCAGGCCGAGGGGTCGCCGACCATGACCGCGAGCTCCGGCCCGGTCTGGCGGTCGAGGCCGAAGAGCGCGACGAACCCCACGGGGGCCTCGCCTCCGTCGAGCAGGATCGCCCACTTGCGATCGCGCGAGCTGTCCATGGCTCGCTCGACCCAGCCGCGGGCGTCGTCCTCGGAGAAGCTCGAACGCCTGCCGACGAGGTCAGCGGTCACCCGCTCGTCGTTGAACCAGCGGTGGACCGCGGTGAAGTCGGCGGGCTCGAAGTCACGGAGCTCGATGTCTGCGGCCACCTGGATGAATCTAGATGATCAGCCGTAGAGGCCATGGCCCGTGATCAGGAGCCTGAACGTGCGCCCGAGGATGCGCAGATCCAGCCTCAGGGACCGATGCTCCACGTACCAGAGGTCGAGCTCGATCCGCTCCTCCCACGGAATCCCCGCTCGGCCGTTGACCTGCGCCCAGCCGGTCATGCCGGGCCTCACGTCGAGGCGGTGGCGTTGACGGTCCGTGTACGCGCTGACCTGTGCCGGGAGCGTCGGCCGGGGGCCGACGATCGCGAGGTCACCGCGCAGCACGTTCACGAGGTTCGGCAGCTCGTCGAGCGAGAGGCGTCGCAGCACTGCGCCGACTCGAGTGACCCGCGCATCACCCGCCAGGACCGGCGTGCCGACCCCGACGGGGTCCGCCCCCGGGTGCATGGTGCGCAGCTTCAAAAGCTCGAACTCCTGGCCGCCCATGCCGGAGCGCCGCGAGCGGTAGAGGACGGGGCCTCGCGAATCGAGCTTGATGGCGACCGCCGCGATGAGCAGAAGCGGTGCCGTGAGGACGAGCGCCAGGGCCGCGATCACCAGGTCCAGCGGGCGCGGCATCAGCGGGTGCCCTCGGCCTTCTCCCAGGTGGTGGGCACGCCACGGCGCAGGTAGTCCCAGAGCCCGGCCGCACTAGCCGCCGTGACCGCGACGTAGTACCGGGCGACCCGCAGCGGCCACATGGGCGCCAGCGGGGCGAGCGCAGCGGCCAGGAGAACGGCGAGCTGCAGCGCCAGGGTCACCACGTAGAGCGTTCCCTGTCCGAGGAGGGCGAGGTTCGCGGCGAGCGCGATCACGTGCAGGAAGGGCGCCGCGTAGCGAAGGCCCCGGTGCGAGATCACCTCGAACGCGTAGGCCGGCGGGTAGCCGCGGGGAGAGAGCATGCGGTGGCGAAGGATCGTCGCCCACGAGCCGGCGTGCATCCTGCGCTTGCGCGCGAACTCGGCGTCGAGGGTCGAGGCCATCGGCTCGCGCGCGATGGCAGCCGGCTCGTAGACGGCGCGCATGCCGCGCCTGGTGATCTCGAACGGGAAGGAGATGTCCTGGCCGCGGGTGGGCTCCAGCGCGACGAAGGCCTCACGACGGACGGCGTTGATGGCGCCGTTCCCGGCCGTGACCCCCGCAAGCCGCGACTCGAGGCCGCGAACGGCCATCTCGTAGCGCCAGTAGAGACCTTCCTGGTTGGGACCACCGTCACCCTCAAGGCGCAGCTGCCCGCAGACGTAGCCCACCTGAGGATCGGCGAAGCGGGCGACGAGGCGGCGAAGCGCCTGCGGCTCCCAGGTCGAGTTGGCGTCCGAGAAGGCCAGCACCTCTCCCCGGGCGCGCTCGACCCCGGCGTTCAGCGCGGCCACCTTGCCGCCCCGGGGCACGTCCAGGACGACATCCGCTCCTGCCTTCGCCGCCCACTCGAGGGTGTGGTCGGTGGAGCCGTCGGAGACCACGACCACCTCGAGCAGCTCGCGCGGGTACTGGATCGCGAGGGTCGAGCGGACCCATTCGAGGATGCTCGACTCCTCGTCGTGAGCGGCGACGAGGAGCGACACCGACGGCAGCGGCGAGTCCGCTGCGCCGGGGCGCTCCGAGCGCCCGCGGGTGAGGAGCCAGAGGAGGAGCGGATACCCCGCCATCGTGTAGACGAGGAGCCCGGCGCAGAGCCAGAAGATCACGGCGATCGCGGTCATCGAAGCGTGCCGTAGAGGTCGAGCGTCTGGCGCGCGACCGTGTCCCAGGCGTACGGCCCCGCGGCGGCCGCGGCGGCCGCGGCTTCGAGCCTGGCGCGCTCGGCAGGGTCGGCGAGCAGCCCGCCAACAGCTTCTGCAAGCGCCGGCGGATCGTTCGGAGGGACGAGCCTGCCGACACCGCCCGCTGCCACCTCGCTGAATCCGCCCACGTCCGTCATGACCACCGCCTTGCCGAACGCGAGGGCCGTGAAGAGCACGCCCGACTGCTCCGCGTCGCGGTAGGGAAGCGCCACCACGTCGGCGCGGCGAAAGTAGGCGCCGAGCTCGTTGTCGGCGACGAACCGATCGACGAAGCGGACCGTTCCGGAAGCGCCGCGGGCCTGCTCGCGAAGATCGCCGAGCGGCATCCCGAGCGGGCGCCCCACTATCCACAGCTCTGCGCCTTCAATCTGGCGGAACGCCTCGATCAGGAGGTCGACGCCCTTGTAGGGACGGATCAGGCCGAAGCAGAGGATGACCGGCCCCTCGACCGCGGCGAGGTCATCCGGAAGGGGCGCCTCGTTCGGGACTCGCGTCAGATGGTCGAACGCGCCGTGGGGGATCACGTGGACCCTGGCCGCCGGCACGCCGCCCCGGGTGCGCAGCAGGCTCGCCCCGTACTCGGAGAGTGCGACGACCGCGTCCATCCGGTCGAGGAGCCGGCGCAGCCCGCGGGCCGGGCCGCCGCGCCAGGCGTCCTGACGCAGCCATCCGTGCGGGGTGAGCAGGCGCGGGCGGGTCCGCGGCAGGAGGTGGGCGTCCAGCGACGGGAACGTCAGCCACTGGTAGTGGGCGATGTCGGCATCCAACCCCGAGCGCCGCAAGCGCCGCATGTCTCCGAGGTGCTCGAAGGCCTTGACCGCCTGCCGGCCGCGCGAGTCGAATCGCTCGACCGAGCGACGGTAGAACGCGTCGGTCACCGTGTAGCCCTCGGCCTCCGGCACGGGGCCGTGCACGAAGTGGCTGGTGATCAGCTCGACATCCGCCCCGGCGCGTGCCAGCGCCGCCGCGAGCGAGCGGTCATAGGGCGGCGTGTAGGCCGGCGGATCAATGATTGCGACGCGCATGCGAGGATTTTCCCGGTGGAGCTCTCCTACTGCGTGACCAACACCGACGCGCGCGAGTTGGCACTCGCCTGCGTCGATGCGATCAAACGCGCCCACCCGGACGGACTCGAGCACGAGATCATCGTTCTCGACAACGCTTCCCAGGACGGCTCGGCCGCCGCGCTCGGCGCAATCGAGGGCGTCCGGGTGATCACCCGCGAGCGGCGCGGCGGCGCGGCTTCGAACCGGACGATTCTCCTGCGCGAGGCTCGAGGCGAGCTCTGCCTGCTCCTCGACGAGGACACGGAGCTCCGCCCGGGCTCCGTTGCGGCGCTCGTCGCCGCGTTACGCGCCGAGCCGCGGGCGGCCGTCGCGGGGGCGCAGCTCGTGTACCCGAACGGCTCCAAGAGCCCGTGCGCCTGGCGCCTCCCCGGCGTGGGCACCGCCATCGCTCAGCTCCTCTTCCTGGGCGGAGCGCTGGTCACCCAGAGCGGCGGCGGGGCGGTCCGCACGGTCGGCTGGGTCCAGTCGGCGGCGATGCTGGTGCGCCGCGAGGCCGCGCAGGCCGTGGGCTGGTGGGACCCGGCCTTCTTCCTCTACTCCGACGAGACGGACTTCCAAAAGCGCCTTCACGACGCCGGCTGGCAGGTCCTTCACGTTCCCGCCTCAAGGGTGGTCCACCGTGAGCAGCTCTCCACCGACGCCGCGGGCGTCGCGCGCCGCATCGTCCAGTTCCACCGCGGTCGCGACCTCTACATGCGAAAGCACCACTCGCGCGCGGCGGTCTACCTGAGCCGCCTGCTCTGGTCGGCGTCCTACCTCCCGCGCGCGCTCGTGGCTGCCCTCCGCCCAGGCGAGCACCCGGGCCGGTATCTCCTGCATGCCCGCCAGGCCCTGCGCCCGGGCTCCGGCGGCGAGAGCATGGCGGAGGTCGCGGAGGCCTTCAACCGCCGCCTGTCGAGCGCACAGGCCGAGCGGTCGGGCGGTTAGTTGCCCTCCTGAGCGGCGATCACGGCGTCGACGCAGAGGCCGAGGTCCATCCGCTCGCCGGTGCCGCGCCAGGTGGGCGCCGGACCCCCATGCGCGGCAGGCGGATGTCCGGGAGCGAGCGGCGCGGCAGGCGGCGGCGGGACGGGCGAGGGCTTCAGCGTCCGGCCGCGCGGATCGCGGAAGACGAAGTCGCCGCCGGGCCCCGGCTCGAGCGAGAAGC
>JAWVFM010000070.1:0-3288 GCA_033856015.1 Solirubrobacterales bacterium | reverse complement strand
TGCTCGAAGACCCCGAGGTCGACTACGGCATCGGCCGGCCGATCAGGGCGCGGACGGGCCTCTACGTTCCGTTGATCGTGCGGGGCCGGGCGATCGGGGTGATCGTCGCTCACGACAGGGCCGGTGTCGACCCCCGCTTCACCCCGGACGACCAGCGCTTGACCGAGACGTTTGCATCGCGCGCGGCCGTCGCGGTCGATCAATCGCGTCGAGTCGCACGCGACGCGCTCCGACGGGTTGTCGAGGCTCAGGAGCTGGAGCGCAAACGCCTGGCCCGTGAACTGCACGACCAGACCGGCCAGGAACTGATCTCCGTCCTGCTCGGCCTGAAGGCCGTCGAAGACGCCGCCGATCCGGAAGGGCGCACGAAAGCGCTCAAGACGGTGCGCGAGCAGGTCATCGAAACGTTGCGCGACGTCAGGCGGTTGGCTGTCGAGTTGCGGCCCAAGGCGCTCGACGACTTCGGGCTCGTGCCGGCACTCGAACGCCTCGCCCAGACCTTTGTCGACCAGACCGGCCTCAAGCTCGAGATCGAAGCTCAACTCGGCCAAGGGCGCCTGGCGTCCGAGGTCGAGACAGCGCTCTACCGCATGGTGCAGGAGGCCTTGACCAACATCGCCACGCACGCGCGAGCACGGAGCGTCAGCATTCTTCTGAGGCGTGCGAAGGGAGCGATCACGGCGGTGATCGAGGACGATGGGCGCGGCTTCGACGCCGGCGCCGCCGGCGACGGCACGGGTCTGGACGGCATGCGAGAGCGGCTCGCCCTCATCGGCGGCACGCTGAAGATCGAATCGCGGCTGGGCGGCGGGACGACGCTCGTGGCCGTCGTGCCCCGCCGATGACCATTCGCGTCCTCATCGTGGACGACCACGCCATCGTCAGAAGCGGGCTCCGGCACGTGCTGGAATGCGGGGGCGGCATCGAGGTCGTCGGCGAAGCCGGCGACGCCAGGCACGCCATCTTCGAGGCGCGCGCCAAACAACCGGACGTCATCCTCATGGACGTCGTCATGCCCGGCACGAGTGGCATCGAGGCCATCCCCGACGTGCTGACGGACTGCCCGGAGACTCGCGTGCTCATCCTCTCGATGCAGGACGACCCACGCTACGTCCGTGAAGCCTTCGCCGCCGGCGCCACCGGGTACATCCTCAAGGAGGCGGCTGACACCGACGTCGTTGCAGCCATCCGAGAGGTAGCCGCCGGCGGCCTCTACCTCCACCCCGCGCTCGGAGCGAGCATGATCGCTGCCGACGCCAGCGAGGTTCGGAAGGCGCAGAACGACCCGTTGTCCGAACGCGAGCGCGACGTTCTGCGCCTGCTTGCTCTCGGTCACACCAACCAGGAGATCGCCGAGATCCTGTTCCTGTCGGTCCGTACGGCGGAGACGCACCGCGCTCACATCATGCAGAAGCTGCGCCTGCAGACCCGCGCGGAGCTCGTTCGCCACGCGATGACGCACGGGCTGATGGGTGAGAACCGCGCCGCTTGACGGGAGGCATGACGTTAGCGTGCGCAGGGATTACGTGATCGGGGCGAGAGGATTTGAACCTCCGGCCGCCTGGCCCCCAGCCGGTCGATGAAGGTCAGGCGGTGACGAGAATAGCGACCTCCTCGGTCGGGGACGAGACGGTCGTTCGAGCGAGGTCGCGCTCGATCGCGAGGGCGAGCTTGCAAGAGCGCAGGGTGCGACGGGAACGCCTATCGCGGCGCCGCGTCTTGGAGCTTGGCCAGCCGGTCGCGCACCTGCGCGGCCATGGCGAGGTTCTGCTTGCGTTCGTAGCGCTCGAGCGCCTGCTCGAGCGTCTCGGCGGCCTTGTCGGTGCGGCCGGCGGCGGCCAGCACTTCGGCCAGGTCGCAGAGCGCGTCGCCGTGGCGGTTGAGATCGTCCGTCCGCTCCGCGATCGCCTCCACCTCGCGGGCGAGCCGTTCGGCCTCGGCGTGCTCGCCGCGGTGGGCGTGGACGCGCGCCTGCACCTGCCGCCACAGCATCTGCGTGACAATGCCCTGCTCGCCGCCGAGCTCGCGGCCGAGTTGCGCGAGCGGCTCCGCCTCGTCGTGGCGGCCGAGCGCGCAGAGCGAGCGGCCGAGCAATGGCGCGTAGGTCGAGAGGTGGGCCCGATCGCCCCCTCGCTGGTACCTGTCGCATTCTCGGCGCAGGTAGGCGGCCGCAGTCGCGTGGTCTCCGGCGAGCGCGGCGATCTCGCCGAGATCGGCGTCTCCCTGGCTGAGTTCTCCAGGTTGGAGCCCGCCGAGCTCGCGCGCGCGCTCGGCGGCCGGACGAGCGAGCGCCCAGGCTTCGTCGAAGCGGGCGAGCATGGCGAGCAGCCGGGCTCGGGCGAGCAGCGCCCCGGGCCCCGGATTCTCCGGGAGGACGGAATCGAGCGTCCGCAGTGCCTCGTCGGCCGGCCGCGGTCCAAGGACGAGCCCGAGGTGAAGAGCGGCCAGCCCTAGGTGGTGCCGGCCTGCGAGCCGGAGGTGGCGGAGTGCCTGCTCCGACGCCTGCGTCCGCTCCTCGTAGCGGGAGCGGAAGTTCGCGACGTTGCCGAGCGCGCCCCAGACCCGTGCGAGTCCGGCGTGGTCTTCAGCGTCTTCGAGGAGCGCAAGCGCCGCCCGCGCGAGTCGCTCGAGCTCGTCGACGGCCGGGTCGTCCGCGAAGAGAAGGCGCGCCTGGGCGGCGACGACGAGGGCAAGTGCCTCCCCGAGGCGGTCGCCGGCCTCGCGCGCCCGCTCGGCCGCCCGCTCGGCGATCGCCGCCCGCTCGCGAGGCACCGGCCGCGCGTCCGCGAGATCGAGCTCGAGGCTGACGTCGAGACGGAGCGGCCGCGTCAGCTCCAGCGCCCGCTCCAGCAGCGGCGCAGCCGCCCGATAGTCGACCCGCCAGAGCGCGCGCCGGCCCGCGTCGGCAAGACGCGCGCCCGCCCGCTCGGCGAGTCCTGGGTCGGGGTCTCCGAGCTCCGTCCTGTAGCGGGCCGCCTGCTCCAGGTGAAAGCCGAGGATCTCGTCCAGCTCGACCAGGTCGCCACCTCTCTCTTCCAGCCAGGCGGAGAAGCGCTCGTGCAGCCGGGCTCGCGTCGCTTTGGAGAGTGCGCCGTAGGCGGCGTCTCTGATCAGGAGGTGGCGGAAGCGGAAGGCGTCGTCTCCGGCGAGCTGCGCCTTGTCGGGGCGGATCAGGTTCTTGCGAACGAGCGACGCGAGGAGCCGCGTCACCGGGCTGCCGTCCGAGAGCGCCTGGACCGCGCCGCGGTGGAAGATCTCGCCCTCGACCGCGCCTCGCTCCAGCACGGA
>JAWVFM010000069.1:0-3147 GCA_033856015.1 Solirubrobacterales bacterium | reverse complement strand
TCCTCGGTGTTATCGGCCTGCTGGCCCTTGCGGGCTGTGAGCCCCTGACCTCGAACGAGCTGGGTCACGAGGCCGGCGTGATCCATTCAACGGCCGCGGAGGGAGCGTTGCTGGCCGACGGCGTGGTGCAGAGCGACACGCTCTCCTCCTACGTACGGGCCCATGCAACCGAGCTCGCGAGCGCCGCCGACACCAGCGCGCGGAAGCTCCACGACGGGACTGTTCCACCCGGCCTGCGCCAAGCCACGGAACACGCAATCGGCATCGCCACCCGCACGTCCTCGGCGCTCGGAGACCTCGAGCTCTCGCCGAACAACCCCGAGCTTGCAGCGAAGCTCGAGTCGAAGCTGAAGCGGCTCGCCGCCGAGGCAACCGCCTTGGAGAACTCGCTTTGAAGGGCTACCTCCAGATCGCGCTCGGGATCCTCGCCGCGATCGGTGGCTTCGTGGACATCGGCGACATCGTCTTCGCAACGGGAGCGGGGGCGCTCTTCGGCTACCAGCTGATCTGGGCGGTGGTGCTGAGCGTGATCGGGATCGTGACGTTCTCGGAGATGTCCGGGCGGGTGGCGATCGTCACTCAGCGGCCGGTGTTCAGCGTCGTCCGCCAGCGCATGGGCTTCGGCCTTGGACTGGTGACCCTGATCGGCTCCGAGATCGTCAACGTCCTCACGCTGGCCGCGGAGGCGGGTGGCGTTGCGCTCGTGATCAGCCTCCTCTTCAACGTCTCCTACCCGGCGCTACTCGCGCCCGCCTTCCTGATCCTGGCGCTGGTGATCTGGATCACTCCGTTCGAATGGATCGAGAAGATCTTCGGCTACATGGGGCTGTGCCTGGTCGCCTACCTGGTGGCGGCGATCCACCTGCACCCCGATCTGGGCAATGTCGGGGCTGGCGTGGTGCCCCACCTGCACACGTCCGCGACCTATCTGTACTTCGTGGTGGGGCTCGTGGCGGCCGGGCTCATGCCGTACGAGGTGTACTTCTACTCGTCCGGGGCGGTGGAGGAGAGGTGGAAGCCACCGGGTGATCTGCGCCTCAACCGGATCAACGCCACCCTCGGCTTCGGGCTGGGCGGCATTCTCTCGATCTCGCTGATCGTCCTCGCCGCCGAGGTGTTCCACCCGATCGGCGTCCAGCCGGCCTTCCTGGGGACGGCCATGCTCGGGGCGCAGGCTTCGCTCGGCACCGCCGGCCTCGTCTTTGCTTCGATCGGCATCCTCTTCGCGGTCGGCGGAGCGGCGATCGACACCTGCTTCGCCGGCGCCTACAGCCTCGCGCAATTTCTCGGATGGGAGTGGGGGAAGTACCGGCACCCGCGAGGCGCCGCGCGCTTCACGATCACCTGGATGGTCCTGCTCGGCCTGGCCCTCGTGATCATCTCCACCGGAGTGGACCCGGTGATCATCACCGAGTACGCCGTGATCGGCTCGGTGGTGGCCCTTCCCCTGAGCTACCTGCCGATATTGCTCGTCGCGAGCGACCCGACCTACATGGGAAAGCACGTCAATGGCCGCATCTCCACGGCGCTCGGCTGGGTCTACATGGCGATCATCGCGGTGGTGGCCGTGGCCGCCCTGCCGCTTCTGATCATCACCAACGCGGGTACAGGCTGATGCGCGAGGACACGTTCGCGCTCGCCTACCGGCTTCTCGACGCCGATCTGATCGACAGCGACGGGCGCCGTTGCGGGCGAGTCGACGACATCGAGATCGAGGGCGAACCCGGCTCACCGGCCCACGTCGCGGCGGTTCTCTCCGGACCCGCCGCGTTCTCCAGGCGCATTCCCCGGTCGCTGCGGCCTGCCGCCTCACGCCTGTTCGGGAAGGTCCTCGTTCGCGTCCCCTGGGACGCCGTCGATGACCTCGACACGGTCCTGCATCTCAAGCGTCCCGGCGAGGAGCTGGGGCTGGCATCCGGCGAGGCGGCCGCCGCGCGGCTCATCGAGCGACTGCCGGGGTCCGAGAAATGAGGCTCACCGACCTGCTCGGCGCGAAGATCGTCTCCGAGTCCGGAGACACGATCGGCCACGTCTACGACGTCCAGGTCAAGCGCGACCCGCGAAGCTCGGCTGATCGAGTGGACCAGAAGTGGAGACTCGACGCCCTCCTCTACGGACGGAGCGGGCTGGTCGTGCGGTTTGGGCTGCTCGCCGCGCGCCAGCGGGTCTCGCGAGACCACCACGAGGAGCTCCCATGGAGCGATGTGGTCGCAATCGGGGACAGCACGATCACGGTCCGCGATACGCGAGCAGAACGCAAGTAGCCGGCAAGGCCCGGCGCTGGGCGTTTTTTAGTCGGTATGCGACTACAAGTCGCCCATCGCGTCAGGCGCCGCCCAGCCGCATCACCGCGTCGAAGCGGTCGAGCGCTTCCAGCTCGTGGGTGATGACGAGGACGCCTGCTCCGGTGCGCGCCGGGATGGCGGCGATCCGCGCCAGGAGGTCGCGGGCGCCGGCCTCGTCCAGATGAGCTGTCGGCTCGTCGAACACCAGGAACGGGGCGTCGCAGAGGAAGAGCCGGGCCGCGGCCAGGCGCTGGCGCTGGCCGCCCGAAACCTGGCTGCCGCGCTCGCCCACCTCGGTGTCGAGGCCGTCTGGGAGCTTCCCGAGCCAGTCCTCGAGCCCGGCCGCTCCGAGCGCGGCGCGCATCTCCGCCTCGTCCGCGCCGGGCTTCGCGAGCGCAAGGTTCGCGCGGATCGTGGTCGCGAAGAGGTGGGCATCCTGCGCGCCGAGCCGGACGGTCGCGCGGACGTCGTCGAGCGAGGCGCCCCGGACGTCGACACCGCCGACGAGGACGGCCCCCTCCTGGGGGTCACGGAACCGCACGAGGAGCTCCGCGAGGGTGCTCTTGCCGGCGCCACTGGCACCCTGAAGAGCAAGCGAGCGACCGGGCTCGAGGCGCAGCGAGACCCCGTCCAGGACCCACGGGCCGGCCTCGTAGCGGAACCGCAGGTCCCGGACCTCCAGCGCCCCGCCCGGAGGGAGCAGACGCGGCGCGGGCGGGTCGGCCACCGCGGCGTCGCGGCCGGTCAGCTCCTCGAGGCGCCCCGCGGAGGTCGCGCAGGCGTCGAGGCTCGCGGCCGCGGCCGGCAGCGCGGCAACGCCCTCGAAGGCCGCCATGGCCAGCAGCACGAGGGCGCCGAGGAG
>JAWVFM010000068.1:0-2549 GCA_033856015.1 Solirubrobacterales bacterium | reverse complement strand
AGTTCGGCAATGCGTACGGCGTCTGTGTCCAAGCGCCCACCTTGGACGCCGGCTTGGGGAAGTCCTTGCTGGCCCGAAGCGCAGCACGCTGAGACGCCGCGTACCGCTGACGGGCGCGGTGACGCTGGGCCGGGGAGAACGCGGCCCAGCGTTGGGAAGCGCGGCGCTCCTGGTGGCGGATCGCAGCGTGCTCCGTAGCGTGCTCCGCGCCGAGCGCCTGCACCTCCCATTGGTGAACGCTCTCGTGCGGCATCGTGCCTGAGGCGGACACCTGGCCCGTCGGGAGTGCGGCGATGAGCGCCGGCGCGGCCAGCAACGCGCACACTCGCAAGCTCCTGCCGATCCTGCCCTGCTTGAGCACCTCGGAAGCGAAGTTACCGCACGTCGATGACCTGCAGGTAAGAGGAGGATTAGACGAGTTCTTAGAGAGATCTGGAGGGCATTGGAGAGAAAGCGCGGACGAGCGCGACGGAGCTTCTCCGTGCCTGGCGCGCAAGAACCGTTGCAGAGGCAGGCGCGGCGGAGTTATGTAAAGCAAACGCTCATAATCCGCTCACCATTCGCTAGTATGCGGTCCGCCTAATCCCGGCTGCTCTCCGGGAACGGGGGAACCGCTTGAGGACACGCCATGCGTGACCTCGGGGCGAATCGCGGCATCGCCGCCGTGTAGCGCCAATCCTTCGGCGCGAGCCCGTCAGCTAACCCCGTCGGCAGCGAAGGATGAGCCCAGCCACGAACAGCCCGTCCCGAAGCCGTGCGATTCTCGCGCGGGCGCTTGCGACCCTGTTCGCATGCGGGTGCGTTGCCGCCGCCGGCGTGAGCGCCGCGGACGGCCAGACCGTCGACGGGCTCAACTCGAAGATCGACGCCGCGCGCGCCCAGGCCGACTCGCTCGGCGCATCCGTCCAGGCCAAGGTTCAGGCCGCTGCGCAGGCCCGGCAGGAAGCCGCCGCCGCCGCCGCTCGTGAAGCACAGCTCTCGAGCGTTCTCGCGCGGGGCCAGCAGCGCGAAGCCGAGCTCCAGGGTGAGGTCGAGCGCTCACAGTCCCGTCTCCAGGCCGCTCGAGCGCACCTCCATCGAGCGCTCGCAGCGCTCTCGGATCGCCTCGTCGCCATCTACGAGAGCGATGCGCCGAGCGAGACCGAGCTGCTCCTCGACGCCCATGGCTTCAGCGACCTCTCCACCCGCGCCGATCTCCTCGGCCGGATCCAGGCCGCGGATAATGCCCTCGCAGAGCGGGTGAGGACCCTGAAGGGCCAGGTCGCCGCCGAGCTCGCGCGCGTGACCGCCTCGCACGCCGCCGCCGTGGCCTTCGACCAGCGCGTCGCTGCGGCGCGCGACCAGATCTCCGCGGTTCGCCTCACCGCCGAGCAGCGCGCGGCCGCGCTCGACGCGGCCCGCCAGCAGGAGGCAGCGTCGCTCGCCGGCCTCCAGACGCAGGTCTCGGGCTGGGAGTCCCAGGTCCAGCACCTGCAGGCTGTCTCCGCGGCGCAGGCGCAGCAGACCGTCGGCAACTGGCTCGGCAACTGGGCCATTCCGCAGGCGATCGTCATGTGCGAGTCGGGTGGCAACTTCCACGCCGTCAACCCGAGCTCCGGCGCGGGCGGCGCCTACCAGATCCTGCCGTCCACCTGGCGCCTCTACGGGGGCCAGGGCCTGCCGGAGAACGCTTCGGCAGCCCAGCAGAGCCAGATCGCGGCTCAGATCTGGGCCGACTCCGGCCCCGGCGCGTGGGCGTGCGCCGGGGGCTAGCCCCCGGCCGCCTCCGTCCAGTTCAGCGGACCCCCGAAGGCGGCCCGGGCGCACCGAGGATGTGCGCCGGTGCGGGGTCCTCGGCGGTCACGGCGCCCGTCTCCGCATCGGCCGCAGGGTCGTCGGCAGCACCTGCCCAGCTCAGACGCATCAACCTCGGCCCGAAGATGGCCACGACGACGAGGCCGCCGGCCCCGGCCAGCACAAAGCTCGTACGCGGCGAGGCGAGAGCGGCGACGAGGCCGCCAAACAGGTAGCCGACGCCCGGGGTGACGCGCCAGACCGCGTCGTTTAGCGAGGCGATGCGCGCCTGGAAGTGCTGCGGCGCCATCTCCTGGAAAGCGGTGAGGACGGCGACAAACTGCACGCCGTTCCCGGCCCCGCCGAGCACCGCGGCTCCGCAGGCGAAGGCGATTGTCGGCGAAACGCCCATGAGCACGTACGAGACGCCGATCGCGATCGTGCTCAGGCCCACGAGGCCGCGGAGGTCGTGGCTGGTCAACTTGGCGAACACCGCACCGCCGCCGATCGTGCCGACGCCCCAGCTCGCCAGGAGCGCGCCGTATCCGAAGTTGCCGGCGCCGAGGTCGACCTTCGCGAATGCGACCTCGATCGGGATGATCGCCGTGAAGAAGACCAGCGCCGCCGCCTGGGCCCCGAACAGCAGCCGGAGCGTGCGGTGGGCGCGAACGTAGGCGATGCCGGCGGACAGGCGTGCCCGCCAGTCGCCCTCGTCGGGGCTGGGAGCAGGTAGACGCGTGGCCGTCGCGATCAGGATGCCCGCCGCCGCGCATGAC
>JAWVFM010000067.1:0-7894 GCA_033856015.1 Solirubrobacterales bacterium | reverse complement strand
GGCGGGCGGGTCCTTCTGAATAACTTGCGGACGGCTTCGCCGTCTTACATGCTGCTTTCGGGGCTAAAGCCCCGAACTCACTGACCCTGGCGCTCTTCGACCTTGCGGCGCAGCTCCTCGACGACGTCGGGCATCGCCTGGCGCATGCGCGAGAGCTCCCAGTGCTCGATCTTGATCAGGTGGATCTCCGAGGTCGCGATGACGGTCGCCGAGCGCTCGGACTTCTCCAACAGGCCCTGCTCGCCGAACACGTCGCCGGGGCCGAGCTTGGCGAGCTCCTTGCCGTCGCGTTCGACCTTGGCCGTGCCGTCGATGATCGCGTAGAAGTGGTTGGAGAAGCCGCCCTCCTTGACGATCTCCTTGCCCTCCGGCCACTCCTCGCTGGTGGCCCACGGCGCGATCTTCCCGAGCGTGTCGTCGGGCACTTCCGCGAAGAGCGGGATCTTCTTCAGGGTGCTGGCGTCCAAGGCTTGCCTCCGGTTGGCTTACGGGAGGCAAGGAACCTAACCGATGGCGCCGGCCTATGCGCGGGGTGGGTACGGGCGTGTTCCAGACCTTGCCGCCCGGCACTTGACGTGCGGGCCGTGGCGCGACTGGACGCGCGAGTAGAGCTCGACGCTTGCGCCGTTGCCCGTGCCCGCCAGGTGCTTGGGCAGGTAGACGCGCCATACGCCGTGCTTGGCGGTGACGAAGTGGCCAACGTTGCGGCCGGCGGTCTCGTTGATCAGGGTGACCCGCCGGTGCTTCTTGCAGCGTGGATCGTCGGAGCGCACGTGCCCGAACGCGAAGAACGGCTTGTCCCTCGTGTGGAGGTTCGTGCTCAGCGTCGAATCGAAGGCGGGCTTGCCGGCGGCCGTTGCCGTCACCGCGAGGAGCGCAGACGCCATCGCGACGCAAAGAGCCGCTCGTCGAAGGCGCGATATTCGTGTCCTGGATGCCATCGTTATATGTCCATCGGCAGATTCGGGCTTCACTTTCAGTGATTTCCGTCGATGAGAGTTGTTACAGGGACATGCACGTCAACCGAAAGCTACAAATCGCGATGGCCGCCACCGCCCTGGCGCTCGTGTCTCCGCTCGTCACGGGCTCAGCCTCAGCCGCGAGCCACCTGCCGCCCTGCCTGGGCAAGAAGGTGACGATTCGCGGCACGAAGCACGCCGACAACATCGTCGGGACCAAGCACGCCGACGTGATCTCGACGATCGGCGGCAACGACACGGTGCAGGCGCTCGGCGGCAACGACCGGATCTGCACCGGGAGCGGCTCGGACACCGTGATCGGTGGCCCCGGCAACGACGAGATGATCGGGAACTCGGGCGGCGACGTCCTGATCGGAGACTTCCGCAACTCGTCGCGGACCGGCTCAGGCGCCGACTTCATCCGCGGCGGAGCCGGCGCCGACATCGTGGTCGGCGACGTCTACAACCGCAACGGCGAGGCCAGGGGGACCGGGAACGACATCCTCCAGGCCGGTGGCGGCGTGGACATCGTGGTCGGCGACGGCTACTCGAAGAACGGGCCCGCCCGTGGCTCCGGAGACGACAGCATCGACACCGGGCCGGCGCGCGACCTTGGCGTGGGCGACGCCCTCGCGCCGCTCGACGCCCGCGGCTCGGGAGGCGACGACATCGAGGGCGAGGACGCGGGAGACCTGCTGGTGGGCGACGCCATGGTCACCGGCGCCGGGACGGCGGTCGGCGCCGGGCACGACATCTTCCACGGCGACACCGGCGCCGATCACATCGTCGGCGACAGCTTTGCCCGTCATGGAGATGCAAGGGGTGCCGGGCGCGACTACGGGACCGGAGGCTCGGGCGACGACCTCATCGTCGGCGACAGCGCCGCCGGGAAGGTCGCCTCCGGGAGGGGCGGCAAGGACCGGTTCATCGGCAACCGTGGCGACGACGTCCTCATCGGCGACATGGAGGCGCTCGCCAAGGGCGCCAAGCTGAGCGGCGGCGGCAGCGACAGGCTGCGCGGAGGCCGCCGCAACGACACCTTCGTTGCCGGGCCGGGCAACGACACCTGCCAGGGCGGCACGGGTCACGATCGCGACGCCTCGCACCCGCACTGCGAGAACCGCTCGAGCATCCCCTAGGCCCGGGGCTCAGAGCTCAGGCGGAAAAGCGCGCCAGGCCGGCCCGGACCGGATCGGGCAGCGGCGCCTTCTTCCAGTCGCTTCGCGTCACGCAGACGTGGCGGAGGAGGCCCTCCACCAGCAGCTCGTCGTCGCGGGTGACGTCGATCCGCGTGCTGATGCTCGTCTCGCCGAGGTTGACGACGGTGGCGCGCAGCTCGAGCTCGTCGTCGAAGCGCGCCGGCGAGCGGAACTTCGCGTTGGCCTCCGCGACGACGGCGTCGTACCCGTCCTCGACCATCTCGTTCCAGGGTCCGACCGCTTCACGCCAGAGCTCGGTGAAGACCACGTCGAAGTAGAGGAGGTAGTTGGCGTTGAAGACGATTCCCTGCGGGTCGCATTCGCCGTAGCGAACCCGGAGCTCGTGAGTGAACGGCGCGGCCACAGCGGCGGAGGCTAGCCGCGCGGTGTCGCAAGGCGACCGGCGGGTTCGAATACCGTGCCCGCGGATGGCCTCGATCCCGCGCCTGCCGCTCGTGCCCGATCTGCTGCGCCGGATCCACCTGCCTAGCGATCTGGAGTCCGTCACGACCGTGGGCGCGGAGGACGAGCCCGCCGCCGGCGGGCTCGAGGCGGCGGGCGTCGAGAGGATCTGGAAGTCCGCCACCGACCTGTATCGAAGCGGCGTCCACCCCGCGCTCCAGCTCTGCGTGCGCCGCGAGGGCGCCGTGGTCCTCAACCGCACGATCGGCCACTCCCGTGGCAACGGCCCGCAGGACGACGGGACGGATGCGATCCGCGCGACCACCGAGACGCCGTTCTGCGTGTACTCGGCGTCGAAGGCCGTCACGGCGTTCGTCATCCACCTGCTCGCCGGGCGCGGCGAGCTCGACCTCGACGACCCCATCGCCAAGTACATCCACGGCTACGAGCGCCATGGCAAGGAGGGGATCACCATCGGCCACGTCCTCGCCCACCGGGCCGGGGTGCCGAACCTGCCCCGAGAGGCGATCGCCAACCTCGACCTGCTCCCCGACCTCGAGTACATGCTCGAGGCTCTACGCGACGCCAGGCCGATCGCGGCGCCGGGCCGGCTCCTCGCCTACCACGCGGTGTCCGGCGGGTTCATCCTCGGCGAGGTCGTCCGCAGCGTTCGGGGCAAGGACATCCGAGAGGTCCTCGCCGAGGAGATTCTCGACCCCCTGGGCTTTCGCTGGACGAACTACGGCGTCAGCCCGGAGGACGTCGCGAGCGTCGCCACGGATTACGTGACCGGCCCGCGGCTCGGCCCGCCGTTCTCGAACCTGTTGACACGGGCGCTCGGCTCGCCGTTCGACAAGCTGGTGGAGGCGGCCGGCGATCCCCGTTTCCTCACCGGCATCGTCCCGGCCGCGAACACGGTGACCACGGCGCTTGAGCTATCGCGCTTCTACGAGCTGATGCGCCGAGGCGGCGAGCTCGACGGCGTGAGGGTCATGGATCCCGAGACCATCGAGCGGGCGCTCACGGAGCAGTCCCACCTCGAGCTCGACCTCTCGCTCGGGTTCCCGACGCGCTTCGGCTACGGGCTGATGCTCGGCGCCCAGGTCCTGAGCCTCTTCGGCCGCGACACGCAGCAGGCATTCGGCCACCTCGGCTTCACGAACATCCTCGCCTGGGCCGATCCCGAACGCGCCTCGTCGGTTGCCGTCCTCACGAACGGCAAGCCCACCATCTACCCGGAGATCACGCGCTTCTACGGCCTGGCGCAGCGGATCACGAAGGAGTGCCCGAAGGTGCCGCGCGAGGAGTGGCTCCTCCACCCCGCCTGAGGTCGGCGGAGCGTGTCAGTCCCGCGACGGGACCTCCTGAACAGCCCATCCGTTCCCGTCGGGATCGCTGAAGAAGACGAAGCGGCCCCAAGGAAAGTCGCGAATCTCCGAGACCTCCACCCCACGCCCGGCCAGCTCGGCATGGGCGGCCTCGATGTCGCCGACGACGAGCTGAAGGCCTTCGACCGATCCCGGCGCCATCTGCGTGAGTCCCTTCCCGATCGCGATCGAGCAGGCGGAGCCCGGCGGCGTCAGCTGGACGAAGCGAACCTCGTCGCTGACCACATGGTCGTGGTCGGCGTTGAAGCCGGCCTGTTCCGTGTAGAAGGCCTTGGCCCGGTCGACGTCGGACACGGGCACCGCGAAGAGCTCGAGCTTGAAGTCCATCGGTCGAGTCTATGGCGCGAACCGTGCGTGATGGGTCCCTGAATCATCTAAAATCCCCGGCCGCTCCGTGAGCAGGATCAAGCGCGAAGCCAGACCCGACCTGCCGGATCAACCAAAGGAAAGCGAGGCTTCTCAATTGGCCGCTTCAGACCGTGACTTCCTGTTCACCTCCGAATCCGTGACGGAGGGCCACCCGGACAAGGTGGCCGACCAGATCTCCGACGGCGTGCTCGACGCCGTGCTCGCGGATGACCCGGGCGGCCGCGTTGCCTGCGAGACCCTCGTCAACACGGGGCTCGTGGTCGTCTCCGGGGAGATCTCGACGGACACGTACGTCGACATTCAGGAGATCGCGAGGGAGACGATCCGCGCCATCGGCTACACGGACGCGAAGCTCGGCTTCTCAGCCGACTCCTGCGCGGTCCTCAACGCGATCGACAAGCAGTCGCCCGACATCGCGCAGGGCGTGGACCACTCGCTCGAGGAGCGCGAGGACCACGCCTCCGGCGGCGATCTGGACATCGCCGGCGCCGGCGACCAGGGAATGATGTTCGGCTACGCGTCGAACGAGACCCCGGAGCTCATGCCGATGCCGATCTCGCTCGCGCACAAGCTCTCGAGGCGCCTGGCCGAGGTCCGCAAGAGCGGCGCGGTCCCCTACCTCGCGCCGGACGGGAAGACCCAGGTCACCGTCCGCTACGAGGCCGGCAGGCCCGTCGGGATCGAGAAGCTCCTGATCTCCACCCAGCACGACGACGGCGTCGACATCGACGGCCAGATCCGCCCGGACCTCTGGGAGCACGTGGTGGAGCCGGTGCTGCCGGACGGCTTCTACGAAGCGTCGGAGCTGAACACCCACGAGAACTTCCTCGTCAACCCCACCGGCCGCTTCGTGATCGGCGGACCGGTCGGCGACTGCGGCCTGACCGGCCGCAAGATCATCGTTGACACCTATGGCGGCATGGCCCGCCACGGCGGTGGCGCCTTCTCCGGCAAGGACCCCTCGAAGGTCGACCGCTCGGCCGCCTACGCGGCCCGTTACGTGGCCAAGAACGTCGTCGCCGCCGGGCTTGCCGAGCGCTGCGAGGTCCAGGTTGCCTACGCAATCGGCGTCGCCCACCCGGTCTCGGTGATGGTCGAGACCTTCGGGACGGGCGAGCTGTCAGACACGGAGCTGACCAGGATCGTCGTCGAGCACTTCGACCTGCGCCCTGGCGCCTTCCGCCAGTACCTCGACCTGCACCGGCCGATCTTCCAGCCGACGGCCGCCTACGGCCACTTCGGCCGCACCGAGCCGGAGTTCACCTGGGAGCGCACCGACCGGGCCGAGACACTTCGGGAGGCGGCCGGAGCGGGAAGCCTGGCCGCCGGGTGATGCCCGTCCCGCACGCCACCTGCGGACTCGATCTGGAATGAGCATCACGGTCGTCGGATCGATCGCGTTCGACGCGGTCAAGACCCCGCTGGGCGAGCGCGATCGGATGCTCGGCGGCGCGGCGACACACTTTGCGCTGGCGGCCTCGTTCTTCGACACGGTGGCGGCGGTCGGCCCGGTCGGCGACGACTTCGGCGAGGAGGACTTCGCCGTCCTCGCGACCCGCGGCACCCTCACGGACGACGTCGAGCGGGTGCCGGGCGGCGAGACCTTCTTCTGGCGCGGCGAGTACGGCTGGGACCTCAACTCCCGCGAGACGCTCGAAACCCGCCTGAACGTGTTCGAGTCCTTCGAGCCGAAGCTGTCGGAGAGCTCGAGCGCATGCGACGTCCTCTTCCTGGCCAACATCCAGCCGCAGCTTCAGCGCGACGTCCTCGACCAGTGCCCGGGGGCCAAATTCGTCGCGCTCGACTCGATGAACCTCTGGATCGACACCGCTCGCGAGGACCTTGTCGACGTCATCCGCCGCGTGGACTGCGTGATCCTGAACGACGCCGAGCTTCGCCAGCTCACCGCGCTTCCGAACACGGTGGCCGCCGCGCGCGAGGTCCTCGGCTGGGGCCCGCAGGCCGTCGTCGCCAAGCAGGGCGAGTACGGAGCGACCCTGGTGACGCCCGAGTCCTTCTTCGCGCTCCCGGCCTATCCGCTCGAGACGGTCGTCGACCCGACCGGCGCGGGCGACAGCTTCGCCGGCGGGTTCGTCGGATATGTCGCACGTAACCTGGGAGACTCGTTGGACGACCCAGCGCTACGGCGCGCCATGGCATACGGCACGGCGATCGCGTCCTTCAACGTCGAGGAGTTCGGCACGGAGCGCGTCCAGCGCCTCAAAGCGGAGGAGATCGAAGCCCGAATCGTCGAGCTCAACCGCTGCACCCAGTTCGATCACGAGCCCTTGAATCTGAAGCTGACACTCACAGGAGGACATTGATGACCACGACGGCACCCGCCGCCCACGACTACCAGGTCGCCGACGTCGGCCTCGCCGACTTCGGCCGCAAGGAGATCCAGCTTGCCGAGCACGAGATGCCCGGGCTGATGAAGACCCGCGAGGAGTTCGCGGCCACGCAGCCGCTTGCCGGCGCGCGGATCACCGGGTCGCTCCACATGACGGTTCAGACCGCCGTGCTCATCGAGACGCTCGTGGCGCTCGGCGCCGAGGTCCGCTGGGCCTCCTGCAACATCTTCTCGACGCAGGACCACGCGGCCGCGGCGATCGCCGCGAGCGGGGTGCCCGTCTTCGCCTGGAAGGGCGAGACCCTCCAGGAGTACTGGGACTGCACGGAGCGGGCGCTCGTGTGGCCCGACGGCGAGGGCCCGAACATGATCCTCGACGACGGCGGCGACGCGACCCTGCTCGTCCACAAGGGCAACGAGTTCGAGAAGGCGGGCGCCGTGCCCGACCCCTCGACGGCGGAGTCGGACGAGTTCCGGGTCGTCCTCGAGCTCCTGACGCGCTCGCTCGGCAACGATCCGGAGCGTTGGACGCGGATCGCGGCGGGCATCAAGGGGGTCACCGAGGAGACGACCACCGGCGTGCACCGGCTCTACCAGCTGGCAGCCGAGGGTGAGCTGCTCTTTCCCGCGATCAACGTCAACGACTCGGTCACGAAGTCGAAGTTCGACAACATCTACGGCTGTCGTCACTCCCTGATCGACGGCATCAACCGAGGCACCGACACGCTGATCGGCGGCAAGGTCGCTGTGATCTGCGGCTTCGGCGACGTCGGCAAGGGCTGCGCTGAGTCGCTGCGCGGCCAGGGCGCGCGAGTGCTGATCACCGAGATCGACCCGATCTGCGCGCTGCAGGCGTGCATGAACGGCTACCAGGTGGTGCGCCTGGACGACGTCGTCGACAGCGTCGACATCTTCATCACCGCCACCGGCAACAAGGACATCATCACCGTCGATCACATGGCGCGGATGAAGCACCAGGCGATCGTCGGCAACATCGGCCACTTCGACAACGAGATCGACATGGCCGGCCTGCTGCACCGCGACGACGTCGAGCGCGTGAACATCAAGCCGCAGGTCGACGAGTTCCGCTTCCCCGACGGCCACACGATCATCGTGCTCAGCGAGGGTCGCCTGCTCAACCTGGGCAACGCGACCGGCCACCCGTCGTTCGTGATGTCCAACTCGTTCTCCAACCAGACCATCGCCCAGATGGAGCTCTACGGCAAG
>JAWVFM010000066.1:0-3851 GCA_033856015.1 Solirubrobacterales bacterium | reverse complement strand
CGCCTCGAGCGACTGCATCGCGCCACCCAGTCCCTCGGAGGCCGCCGCGACCCGCGCCGCGTCGTTGTAGTGCGTGGTCGCCTCGACGATGGCCCGCGCCCGACGCTCGGGATCCTCGGACTTGAAGATTCCCGAGCCGACGAAGGTCCCCTCGGCGCCGAGCTGCATGACGAGCGCCGCGTCGGCGGGGGTCGCGATGCCACCGGCGCAGAACATCGGGACGGGCAGCCAGCCGGTCTCGGCCACCTCCGCGACCACGTCGAGTGGTGCCTGCAGGTCCTTGGCGGCGGCCGCGAGCTGCTCGTTGCCGAGCGTGCCAAGCAGCTTGATGCCGCCGACGATCTCGCGCAGGTGGCGCACGGCCTCGACGATGTTCCCCGTTCCCGCCTCGCCCTTAGAGCGGATCATCGCTGCGCCCTCGCCGATCCGCCGCAGTGCCTCGCCCAGGTTCGTGGCCCCGCACACGAACGGGACCTCGAAGGCATGCTTGTCGATGTGGTGGGCCTCGTCGGCGGGCGTGAGCACCTCGGACTCGTCGATGTAGTCCACCTCCAGCGATTGGAGGATCTGCGCCTCGGCGAAGTGGCCGATGCGCGCCTTCGCCATCACCGGGATGGTCACCGCCTCCTGGATGGCCTTGATCACCTTCGGGCTGGCCATCCGCGCGACGCCGCCCTCGGCGCGGATGTCGGCGGGCACGCGCTCCAGCGCCATGACCGCCGTGGCGCCGGCGTCCTCGGCGATCCGCGCCTGCTCCGGCGTCGTGACGTCCATGATCACCCCGCCCTTCAACATCTCGGCGAGGCCACGCTTGACTCTGAATGTCGCCCGCTCGGCCATCGGCCCCGATTCTACGAGGCTCGGCGACGCGGGTGCCGGCGCATTGCATACGCTCGCGTCGTGTGCGGTATCGGCGGCTGCCTGCTGGCCTCGGGGGAGGAACCGTCACACGCGACGTTGGCGCGGATGCGCGACGCCATGGCGCATCGAGGGCCCGACGGCGCCGGTGTGCTGGTGAAGGGAAACGTCGGGCTCGTGAGCACGCGCCTGGCCATCGTCGATCAAGGAGAGCGCGGAGCCCAGCCGATGACTCACCCGGACGGTCGCTGGGCGATCGTCTACAACGGCGAGCTCTACAACCATCTGGAGCTGCGCCGCGAGCTCGATGAGCCGTTCCACGGCTCCGGCGACACCGAGACGGCCCTTCACGCCCTGGCACGCTGGGGGCCCGCCGCGATCGAGCGCTTTCGTGGCCAGTTCGCGCTCGCGGCGCTCGATCTCGAGACAGGGCGGCTGGTGCTTGCGCGAGACGGCTTTGGAATCAAGCCGCTCTACGTGGCGAAATTCGCAGGCGGGATCTGGTTCGCGAGCGAGCTCGACGCTCTGCTCGCAGCCGGTGTGCCACGGCGCGCGGCGCTCCCGCAGCTCGCGAAGGCGATCGACTTCGCGTACTCGCCTGGCCGCGCGACAGCGCTCGATGGCATCGAGGCGCTCTCGCCGGGAACCTGGCGGAGCCTGGACCTCGCGTCGCTGGATGCGACGGAGCGTCGCTACTTCTCGCCCGCCCAAGCGGTCGATCCCGAGCTGCAGGCCGAGCTCGCCCGCCGGCCGCGCCGCCGCCTCTTGGACGAGGTCGATGCGGCGCTTCGCGCCTCGGTGGAGTCGACACTGCTGGCCGACGTCCCGGTGGCGGTGATGCTCTCGGGCGGCCTCGACTCAAGCCTCATCGCCTCGCACCTGGCCGAGCTCCGGCCGGCTAGCGTTGGCTTCAACGCAACCCTCGCCGGCCCGCGCCTGGACGAGGACGGTCGCGCCGCGACCCTCGCCACCCGGGCTCTGGGGATGGAGCTCGAGACGGTGTCCATCGACGCGTCCAGCTGGTGTGCGGGGTTGGTGGCGGCCACTCGGCATTACGGCGGCCCGCTCAACAGCCCCAGCAGCGTCGTGATCGCTCAGGTCGCGGCCCGCGCCCGTGATCGCGGCCGCAAGGTGCTGCTCACGGGCGAGGGGGCTGACGAGCTCTTCGACGGCTACGGCATTCACTCGATCGCGGTCCGGGCATTTCTCGGCAGGCGCCGCTACCTGCGCCACCGGCTCGGCCCGGGCGGCCTCCTGGCGCGGTCGCGCACGCTTTCAAGGGCGCTTGCCGCACATCGCGACGGCGCGGCGGAACCCGGGCCGAGGCTTCCGGTCAAGCACGATTGGTCTTCCGAGATCTCGAGGCAGCAGGCTGCGAGTGCGGCCTACGGTCATCACGACCCCACCCGGCGCGACCTCGAGGCGATGCTGCTCGGAGACCTCGGGTCGATCCTCCCGCCCCTCCTTCATCGCATGGACGCGAACAACATGCAGAGCTCGGTCGAGGCGAGAGTGCCGATGCTGGAGGCGCCAATGGTCAACCTGGCTGTCAACCTGCCTCTCGAGGCAAGGGTCACGCCGTTCAGCAAGGGACTGCTGCGCGAGAGCGCACGGAGGCGGTTGCCGAGAGCGATCATCGTTCGCCCCAAGGTCCGGGGCATGAACTTCAGCCCAGGCAGCTGGCTCGCGGAGCGCGCCCGCCCGGACTTCCTCCTCGACGGAGTGCTGCGAGAGCTCTTCCAGATCGAGGCCGGCGTTTGGATCCGGCTGGTCGAGCGCTCCGAGGCGGACCGGGTCGTCCGGCTCTGGTCGGCGGAGATCTGGTGCCGGAGCGCCCTGGAGGGGAAACCCGACGAGGTGATCGACCGCGAGCTCTGGCGCGCTCACGCCTAGGTGGGGACCGCTACTTCAGCTTGAAGGCGCGGATGCGGTCCTTGTAGGCGCCGCGGTCGCGGTCGTACACGCCGTAGGCCAGGGCCTGGACGATCGCCAGCAGGGCGGCGTTCGAGCGGGTGAACGAGGGGCTGTTCGAGGAGTAGTAGAGGGTCAGGTCGGAGTGCTCGCCGACCTCGGAGAGCGTCGCGTCGGTGATCGCGAGCGTCTTCGCGCGGCGGTGACGGGCGAGCTTCATCGCCCTGATCACGATCGGGTGCGCCTTGCCCGCCGAGAAGGCGATGACCAGGCTGTCCTCGTCGACGCGCGAGAGCCGCGTGATCGAGTCCTGGCGCGGGCTCGAGATGACCTCGGCGCGGATGTCCAGGAGGGCGAGCAGGTGGCGCAGGTAGCTGGCGAAGAAGGCGAGCTGGTCGAGCCCGACGATCATCACGCGGTGCGAGCCGGCGAGCGCCGTCACGCAAGCTTCGACACGCTCGCGGGTGAGGGCACGCACGGTCTCCTCGACGTTCGCGTGGTCGGCTGCCAGCGAGGCCTCGAACTCCGAGTGGTCGAAATCGAAGAGCTGGCCGCCGTTGCCGCCGTTCTCAACCGGGGCGCGGCCCCGGTACTCCTCGATCGCTGCCTGCTGAAGCTCCGGGTAGCCCTCGAAGCCGAGTGCCTGCGAGAACCGCACGACGGTCGAGGACGAGGTGCTCGCGCGTCGCGCCAGCTCCTCCGCCGTCTGGAACGCGGCCTCGTCGAGGTGGTCGACGATGTAGCGCGCGACCTCCTTCTGCGAGCGGGAGAACTCGTCGAAGCGCTCGGTGATGAACGCGGAGAGAGTTTTGCCGGCCGGCCGCTTGGCGTGGCTCGAGCGGCGCGGGCGCGTTGTCGTGGTGGTGGACGAGGCAGGACGAGTCTTGGTGGCGGTCTTGGTCACGGCGCCAAGATTCGCCTCCCCCGGAGGTTTCCCTTCCAAGTTGCCAGTTCTGCGCGTCACCTCCTCGCGGCCGCTGATGTGGTTGGATCGACAGATGACGCTCGAAGAGGCGATCGTCCTCACCAACCGAAACATGATCGCGTTCGACGCGGTTCTCGGGACCGCGGCGCTGGCCGCT
>JAWVFM010000065.1:0-3347 GCA_033856015.1 Solirubrobacterales bacterium | reverse complement strand
CGCCGGCCTCGTGCTCGGCATCGCCGTGGCGCAGGAGCCAGATCACGGGGGGATTTTAGTGACGACCTCCGGTCCCCCCAAATCCCCGCAAGCTGCGCGAAGCCGTCCCTTGGCATCTGGCCCGGTTGCCATGATCGACGGGTGAGCCCAGGGACGGCCGTCCACCTCCACGTGCACAGCGAATACTCGCTGCTCGACGGCGCGGCGAAGATCAAGAGCCTCGCGAATCGGGCAGCCGAGCTCGGCATGCCCGCGCTCGGGCTGACGGACCACGGAGTGATGAACGGGGCCGTGGAGCACTACAAGGCCTGCCGCGACGCCGGCATCAAGCCGATCCTCGGCCTGGAGGCGTACTTCGTGGACGACCGAACGGTCCGCGGCCAGGTCGAGCGCAACCACCTCACGCTTCTCGCGCGCAGCGACGCCGGGTTCGCCAACCTCGTGGAGCTGACCTCCGCCGGGTTTCTCGAGGGTTTCAACCGCGGCAAGCCGGCGGTCGACATGGAGCTTCTCGAGCGCCATGCGGAGGGCGTGGTGGCGCTCTCCGGATGCCTGCAGTCGCGCTTCTGCCGCCGGCTCGTCGAGGACCGCCCGGAGGACGCCCGGCGCCATGCGGACGACCTCATCCAGGTCTTCGGCGCGGACGACGTCTACTTCGAGGTCCAGACCAACGGCATCCCCGAGCAGGACAAGGCGAACGCGGGGATTGCGCGCGTCGCCCGGGAGCTCGGGCGCCCCGTCGTCGCGACCGCCGACGTCCACTACCTGCGCCGCGAGGACTACGACCACCACGCGGCCCTGCTCTGCGTGCAGACGAAGTCGACGCTCAAGGAGCCGAAGCTCCGCTTCGAGACCAACGAGTTCTATTTGAAGAGCCCAGAGGAGATGACGGCCGCGTTCGCGGAGTGGCCGGAGTCCGTCCCCGCGACCCTCGAGATCGCGGAGCGCTGCGAGCTGGAGATCGAGCTCGGCAAGCTTCTCCTGCCGCGCTTCCCGACTCCGGACGGCGAGGCGCCGGAGGCGATGCTCCACCGCCTTGCCGACGAGGGGCTGCGGCGCCGCTACGGCGACCCGGCACCGGCCGCGGCGCGCGAGCGGCTCGACTTCGAGCTGGGCGTGATCGGCGAGATGGGCTTCGAGTCCTACTTCCTGATCGTCTGGGACTTCGTCCGCTTCTCCAAGGAGAACGGCATCGCGGTCGGCCCGGGCCGCGGCTCGGCCGCGGGCTCCATCGTCGCCTACTCGCTGGGGATCACCGACCTGGACCCGCTTGCGAACGACCTCCTCTTCGAGCGCTTCTTGAACCCGGCCCGCAAGTCCATGCCCGACATCGACATCGACTTCTCCGTCCGCGGGCGCGAGCGGGTCATCCGCTACGTGGCCGAGAAGTACGGCCGCGAGGCGGTCGCCCAGATCATCACGTTCGGGAAGATGGCGCCGCGAGCGGCGACGCGCGACGCGGCTCGCGTGCTCGGCTACGACTACGGCACCGGCGACCGCATCGCGAAGCTCATCCCCGAGCCGGTGATGGGCCGCAGCCCGAGCTTTGCCGACTGCATGCGCCCGGGCCAGGACCTGAAGCGCGCCTACGACGCGGACGGCGACACGCGGAAGATCGTCGACGTTGCCCAGGGGCTCGAGGGGATCGTCCGCAACAACTCCATCCATGCGGCGGCGGTGGTCATCTCGGACCGGCCCCTGCATCAGATCGTCCCGCTGCAGCTGGCGGAGGATCGCTCGGGCCCGGCGGAGAAGGGCCCGAACGGCCGCCCTGAGCGCTCGTACAAGATCGTCACCCAGTACTCGATGGGCCCGATCGAGGAGATCGGCCTCCTGAAGATGGACTTCCTCGGCCTCCGAAACCTCGACGTCATCGAGGACGCCGTCGACATCATCCGGCGCTCGCGGGACATCGAGCTCGACATGGAGTCGATCCCGCTCGACGACACGAGGACCTACGAGATGCTCGCCAGGGGCGAGTCGGTCGGCGTCTTCCAGTTCGAGTCCGACGGGATGCGCGACGCCCTGCGGAAGGTGAAGCCGACCGAGTTCAACGACCTGATCGCCATCGGCGCCCTCTACCGCCCCGGTGCCATGCGCTACATCGACGACTACGCGAAGGGCAAGCGGGACCCGTCCTCGATCAGCTACCCGGACCCGCGCCTGCGCGAGATCACCGAGGCCTCCTACGGCTGCTGCATCTACCAGGAGCAGCTGATGGAGATCGCCAAGCAGATCGCGGGCTTCAGCCCGGCGGAGGCGGACGACCTGCGTAAGGCCGTGGGCAAGAAGAAGCGCGAGCTGATGGCGACCATGGAGGAGAAGTTCCTCTCCGGGTGCTCGGCCTCGCGCACGGACACCCGCGTCGCCCAGAGCCTGTGGTCGCTGATGACCGCTGCGGCCGACTACTCGTTCAACAAGTCCCATGCCGCCTGCTACGCGCTGATCAGCTACCGCACGGCCTACCTGCGCGCCAACTACCCGGCCGAGTACATGGCGGCGCTGATCTCGTCGGTGATGGCCACGAAGGACCGCGTCCCGTTCTTCGTCAACCGCTGCGAGGAGCTCGGCATCGAGGTGATGCCGCCGGACGTCAACTCCTCCGACCACGGCTTCGTCGTCGCCGGCAACCGCATCCGCTTCGGCCTCGACGCGGTGAAGAACGTCGGCCATGCGGCGGTAGAGGCGATCATCGGCGCTCGCGCCGACGGGGACTTCACGTCGATCTGGGACTTCTGCCAGAGGGTCGACGCTCGCGCCGTGAACAAGCGCGCGATCGAGTGCCTCGTCAAGTGCGGCGCGCTCGACTCCACGGGCGCACCGCGCAAGGGAATGCTCGAGGTGCTCGCGCAGGCCCAGGCGAGCGGGCAGAAGTCACAGGACGACTCGCGCCGCGGCCAGGGCTCGATCTTCGACCTCGGCGTCGACGACCAGAACGGATCGCCTGCCACCGCCTTCGACGCTCCGAGCCACCCGCCGATCCCGGCGGAGGAGTTCGAGCAGCGCGAGTTCCTGGCGCTCGAGAAGGAGACGCTCGGGACGTTCCTCTCGTCGCACCCGCTCACCGAGGTTCGCGATGCCCTGCGGGCCCGCGTGGACTGCTCGCTCTCTGCGGTCGACGCCAAGCAGGACGGCACCTGGCTGACCGTCGGAGGCATCGTCAGCGAGGCGAAGAAGGTGCGGACCAAGAGCGGGGGCCACGTCATGTTCGCCACGCTGGACGACCTCGAAGGCCAGATCGAGCTGTTCGTCCGCGACGCGACCGGCGAAGCCGCGCAGGCGCTCGAGTTGGACCGCGTGGTCCTGGTCCGCGGCCGCGTCGACCACAAGGAGCGCGGGGAGACGAA
>JAWVFM010000064.1:0-4436 GCA_033856015.1 Solirubrobacterales bacterium | reverse complement strand
GATAAATCCCCAGCACCTCGCGCACCGTCAGGCCGCGGAGCTCGGCCACCTGCTCGGGCTTTCGCAGCTGCATCAGGCCGTCGAGGGTCGCCTTGACGAGGTTGATCGGGTTCTGCGTGCCGATGCTCTTGGAGAGCACGTCGCGAATCCCGGCGAGCTCGAGGACGGCGCGGACTCCCCCGCCGGCGATGACGCCGGTGCCTGGGCTGGCCGGGCGCAGGACGACGTGGCCGGCTCCGTAGCGGCCGATGATCCGGTGCGGAATCGTCTGGCCGTACTTCGGGATGCGCACGAGGCTCTTGCGGGCGTCCTCGACGGCCTTCTGGATCGCCAGCGGGACCTCGCGGGCCTTGCCGTAGCCGACGCCGACGACCGAGCTCTCGTCGCCCACGGCGACAAGGGCGGTGAACGAGAACCGCCGGCCGCCCTTGACCACCTTGGCCACGCGGTTGATCTCGATCACGCGCTCGGCGAGGTCGAGGCCCTGGGGGCTGATCGTCTTCTTGTCGGAAAGTCTCATGGTTCGGGTGTGGCTCGTTCCTGAAGGTAGCGGGTGCGCCTAGAAGCGCAGGCCGCCCTCTCGGGCGCCCTCGGCGAGCGCGCGGACCCGGCCGTGGTATTGGTAGCCGCCGCGATCGAAGACGCACTCCTCGACGCCGGCCTGCTTCGCGCGCTCGGCGATGAGAGCGCCGGCGCGCTTCGCCTGGTCGAGCGGGCCGAGCTTGCGCAGGTCGGCCTCCGTCCAGGCGACGCTAGCCATCGTGACGGCCTTCTCGTCGTCGATGAGCTGCGCGGAGATCCCACGGTTCGAGCGGAAGACGGACAGGCGGGGCCGAGCCTCGGAGCCGCGGATGCGGGCGCGCACCCGGCGGCGGCGGCGCAGGCGCTGCTGGCGCTTGGTCTGCAGGGTCATGCGCGCTTGCCGACCTTCCGGCGGACCTGCTCGCCCGCGTAGCGGATGCCCTTGCCCTTGTACGGCTCGGGGGGCCGGACGCGCCGGATCCGAGCGGCCATCTCGCCGACGAGCTGCTTGTCGATGCCCCGGATCACGACCTGCGTGGGCTGCGGCACCTCGAACTCGATGCCGTCCGGGGCGGGCATCGCCACCGGGTGCGAGTAGCCGACGCTTAGCTCCAGCGCCGTGCCCTGGAGGCGAGCGCGGTAGCCGACGCCCTGGATCTCGAGGCGCTTCTCGTAGCCGTTGGTGACGCCCTCGACCATGTTCGCGACGAGCGAGCGGGTCAGCCCGTGGAGTGCGCGGTGCGGGCCGCGATCCGTGGGACGCGAGACGGTCACCGTCCCGTCCGCCTGCTCGATCGTCATGTCCCGGCTGACGTCCTGGCTCAGCTCGCCCTTCGGGCCCTTGACCAGCACGGAGCCGGGCGAGACGTCGACCGTCACGCCCTCGGGGACCTCGATCGGCTTTCTCCCGATACGACTCATTCGAAGCTCACCAAATGTAGGCGACGACCTCGCCGCCCACGCCCTTGCTCTTGGCCTCGTGGCCGGTCATGACTCCCGACGAAGTCGACAGGATCGCCGTGCCCATGCCGCCCATGACGCGGGGCACCTGGCCGTGGTTGACGTAGCGGCGCCGGCCGGGCCGCGAGACCCGCTGGATGCCGGTGATCACCGGGCGGCGGGCCTCGGTGTAGCGAAGCTGCACCTTGATGACCTCGCCCACCGCGGTCGGCTCGACCGCGTAGTCGGAGATGTAGCCCTGCTCCTTGAGGATCCGCGAGAGCTCCACCTTCAGCTTCGAGGCGGGGATATCGACCTCGATGCGGTCGGCGGCGAGGCCGTTGCGCACGCGGGTCAGGTAATCGGCGATCGGATCGGTCAGCAAGGTTCCCTCTCGCCTACCAGCTCGACTTGGTCATGCCGGGGACGTAGCCGCGGTGTGCGGCCTGTCGCAGGCACAGCCGGCACAGGCCGAACTTCCGGTAGTAGGCGCGCGGGCGCCCGCACTGGCGGCAGCGGTTGTAGCCGCGGCTCTTGTACTTCGGCTTGCGCTTCTGTCTGACTACTTGTGAGGTCTTTGCCATGGTCCCTTTCAGCTCTGCTCGGAATCTTCGCCGCTGTCGGCCGCGGGCTCCTCGGAGCCGCCCTCGCCGTCCTCGCCTTCGCCCTCGGCGTCCTCGTCCTCGCGGACAGGCTTAGCGTAGGCCTCCGGGTTCTCGGCCTTGAGCTGCTCGAGCGCGGCGGACTCGGCATCGGCGCGAGCGCGGGCCTCCTCCTTGCGGCGCTCCTCCTCCTCGTCCTCCTGGTCGTCGACCGCTCCGGGCCGGCCCTCCTGGGAGAAGGGCATGCCGAGGGCGAGGAGAAGCTCGAAGGCCTCCTCGTCGGTGGCCGCGGAGGTCGTGATGGTCACGTCGAGGCCGCGGACCTCGTCGATCGAGTCGTAGTCGACCTCCGGGAAGATCAGCTGCTCGCGAATGCCGAGCGAGTAGTTCCCGCGACCGTCGAAGGCGCGCGGGCTGAGGCCGCGGAAGTCTCGGATCCTGGGAATGGCGATCGCGATGAGCCGGTCGAGGAACTCCCACATCCGGGCGCCACGCAGGGTCACCGCCACGCCGACGGGCATGCCGTCGCGGACCTTGAAGTTCGCCACCGACTTGCGGGCTCGGCGCACGTTCGGGCGCTGGCCGGAGATCACGCCGAGCTGCTCGGTCGCGGCCTCGAGGATCGGCGTCGACGTCTTTGCCTCGCCGACGCCCATGTTGAGCGTGATCTTCACGGGCTGGGGCACCTGCATTCGGCTGGTGTAGCCGAAGGCCGAAGTGAGCTGGCCGGCGACCTCGTTCTCGAAGCGCTCGCGCAGCCGCGGCGGCGGCGTGGCCTTCTGTGCGTCTGCAACCGAGGCTTCCATCAGCCGTCCACGGTGTTTCCGGTCCGCTTGCCGAAGCGGACGCGCTTGCCGCCCTCGACGCGGACGCCGACGCGGGTTGGCTTGTTGTCGCCTGGGTCCAGGAGCATCACGTTCGAGACGTGAATCGGGCCCTCCTTCTCGATGATGCCCGCGACCTCGCTGGCCTTCTGCGTGTCCTTGACGGACCGCGGCCGCTGGTGGCGCTTGATCATGTTCAGGTGCTCCACATAGAGGCGCTGCTTCGCCGGGTCGGCGCGCAGGACGCGCCCGGTCTTGCCCTTCTCCTTGCCGGAGATGACCAGCACGCTGTCGCCCTCGCGGATTCGCATCGACTTGGCCATCAGACAACGTCTCCTGCCGGAGGGGCAATGCTTGTTTCGCGCAGAGCGCTCATAACAATCACAGCACCTCCGGGGCGAGGGAGATGATCCGCATGAAGTTTCGATCGCGAAGCTCGCGGGCGACGGGGCCGAAGATGCGCGTGCCGCGCGGCGCTCCCGTCTGATCGATCAGGACCGCGGCGTTCTCGTCGAACGCGATGTAGGTCCCGTCGGGCCGGCCGAGCTGCTTGCGCGTGCGCACCACGACGGCCTCGACGACCTCGCCCTTGCGGACGCCGCCGCGCGGGGTCGCCTGCTTGACCGTGGCGGTGATCACGTCGCCGACGCCCGCGTAGCGCCGGTGGTGGCCGCCCTTGACCCGGATGCAGAGGATCTCCCGAGCACCCGAGTTGTCGGCGACCTTCAGTCTTGACTCCTGCTGGATCATTCGTCAGCTTCTCTAGCGCGCCTTTTCGACGATCTCGAGGAGGCGCCAGCGCTTCAGGCGCGACATCGGCCGCGCCTCGATGACGCGCACGATGTCGCCCTCGCCGGCCTCGTTGCGCTCGTCGTGGACGTGAACCGTGCCGGACTGGCGGACGACCTTCTCGTAGGTGGGGTGGCGGCGGGTGATCTCGACGCGCACGGTGATGGTCTTGTCGGGCTTCGCCGAGACGACGGTGCCCTGGCGGACCTTGCGGTTCCCGGCGACGCGCTCGGCTCGCGGGGTGCCCTCGCCTCGTTCGGCTCCGCGGCGCTCGCGCGAACGCGCGCGCGCCCGGCTGCGCGATGCGGCCTTGCGCTTGCGGGCCTCGTCACGATCGGTCGCGCGCTGCTCGCCCGTGCGCTCTTCGCGGGTCTCGCCCGAGTGGGCCGAGCGCGCCAGCTTGCGGCGCTGCTTCGGGCCCAGGGCCTCCGGCTCGGCTTCCGCAGGCGCGGCTTCCTGCGCCGCTGGCGCCGGGGCATCCTCGGCAGGCGGCTCCTCGGCGGGGGCTTCTTCCTCCGCAGGGGTCTCCTCGGCCGGGACCTCCTCCTCGGCAGGGGCCTCCTCGGCAGGGGCTTCTTCCTCCGCAGGGGCTTCTTCCTCGGCAGGCGCCTCCTCCTCGGCAGGGGCTTCTTCCTCCGAGGGGGCTTCCTCCTCGGCAGGGGCCTCCTCGGCCGCAGGCTCCTCGGCAGGGGCCTCCTCGGCGGGAGCGTTCGCCTCAGGCGCCTCGGTCTCTTCGGTTGTCTCGTCCTGCTTTTCTTCT
>JAWVFM010000063.1:0-8999 GCA_033856015.1 Solirubrobacterales bacterium | reverse complement strand
TCGATCGGCGCCGGAGGCGTTGCCGCGGCGACGATCACCGGGCAGCTCACGACCGCCGTGATCATCGATCGCCTCGGGTTGCTGGGGCTTCAGCAGACATCGCTGAGCGCGACCCGGATCGCGGGGGTGGTCCTGCTGCTGGCGGGTACATACCTGATCGTCCGCTAGCGCCCAGCTCGCGCGCGTACGCCGGATGCGCGATCCGCAGGTAGTGAGTGAACGACCAGTCCACGAAGGCGTCGAGGCTCATTCCCCGCAGCGCGGTGGCGAGGAGCCGCGGCGGAACCCTGGGGATGAGCCGCTGGACCCTGAGGAGCGAGGTGTAATGCCACTCGTGGCGATCCGAGAACGCGCCGTAGCGATCCAGAGCGGTGCGCCGCGTGGCGCGGCCCTGGACCACGCTTCGCAGCTCGCGCCCGCATGAGATCCCGAAGTAGAACGCGGTTCGAATCCCCTCGGCGGTCAGTGGCAGGCAGTGACCGGCGGAGTCGCCGACGAAGAACACGTCGTCCTCCGTGGCGGGGCGCAGCTTGTGGGGAATCCAGTTCCCCTGGTAGCGGACCGCTGGCTGCTCCAGGTCCTCGGCGAGCCGCACCGTCGGCTCCTTCACGTGGAAGCGGGGATCGAACGACCCGACGCCGACTCGCACCTCGTCGGTGGCGGGAAAGCTCCACCCGTAGCCGGCGGGGACGTAGCCGCGATCGATCCAGATCTCGAGATCATCCGATGCGCCGCCGGGGTGCACCTCGAGGCCGCGCGACAGCGGTGCCTCCGGGGGCTGATAGCCCCCGGACCCGAGCACGCGCCGCCAGCCGAGGCAGTCGACCACAAGCGGGGCGTTGAGGTCCCCGCGGTCCGTGTGCACGGTCGTGCCGGTGCGGCCATCCACCTTGGCCGTCTCGAACTCGGCGTCGCATTGCTCGAACAGGAGGGCGCACAGGGTTTGGTAGTCGAAGGTGGAGAACGTCCACGGCAGTTCCATGCGGGTGGTGACATGGGGGGTGTGGATGACGAGATCGTCGAAGGTCTGCCGCAGCGCGCCGTCCACGCCCATCGCGTGGAGCCACTCGGTTGGCGCCGCGCACGCCGACGTCTGGCGCTCCCCGATGTCGTAGCGATCCACGATGAGCGTCCGGGCGCCGGATCCAGCGAGCTGGCGAGCCACGGCGAGACCCGCGAAGCTGGCGCCGCAGATCAAGACGTCTGCATCGCCCTCCATCGGGGTCCGCTCCGAGCCGCGCTTCGTGCGCCGGGTGGGCATGTAGGCGAGGGTACTTCAGGTCGCGGTGGCCAGGCATGAGTTTCCACATGCATTGGTACGTAGGACCGCTTTCAGCGGATGTCCCTGCGCCGTCTCTATAGTTATCCGCCGTGGCTGCGACCGACACGACGACTGACGCTGCCTCCGGCGGCGTGACGCAGGCGCCTACGAACGGCTCGAACGACCTCATGATCGAGGTCGACGGCAAGCTCGTTCCCAACTACGACGCCACGATCAAGCCCTTCGAGGAGGGCGACGTCGTGAGCGGGGAGGTCGTGCGCATCGACAAGGACGAGGTCCTGGTCGACATCGGCTACAAGTCGGAGGGAGTGATCCCGTCAGGGGAGCTGTCCATCCGCCGCTCGGTGGATCCCGCGGATGAGGTCTCCCTGGGCGAGCAGGTGGACGCCCTCGTGCTCACCAAGGAGGATCAGGAGGGCCGTCTCCTGCTCTCCAAGAAGCGTGCCCGATTCGAGAAGGCCTGGCGCAAGATCGAGGCCGCCGCCGAGTCCGGCGAGCCGGTCGAGGGCGCGGTCATCGAGGTCGTCAAGGGCGGCCTGATCCTGGACCTCGGGGTGCGAGGCTTCCTGCCGGCGTCGCTGGTCGACATCCGGCGCGTCCACAACCTCGACGAGTTCAAGGGCCAGACGCTCGAGTGCAAGGTGATCGAGCTCAACCGCAGCCGCAACAACGTCGTGCTCTCGCGCCGCGCTGTCCTCGAGGAGGAGCGCAAGGAGGTCCGCGAGCAGATCCTCGGCCGGCTCCAGCCCGGGATGGTCGTCGAGGGGAAGATCTCCAACATCGTCGACTTCGGCGCGTTCGTCGACCTCGAGGGAATCGACGGCCTCATCCACATCTCCGAGCTCTCCTGGAGCCACGTGAACCACCCCTCCGAGATCCTCAACGTCGGCGACACGGTTCGTGTGAAGGTGCTGGACATCGACCGTGACCGGCAGCGGATCTCCCTGGGCCTCAAGCAGACGCAGGAGGACCCGTGGCAGAAGGTCCTGAACGAGTACAAGCCAGGCGACGCCCTCGAGGGCAAGGTCACAAAGGTCGTCGCGTTCGGCGCGTTCGTCGAGGTGGTGCCCGGGGTCGAGGGCCTGGTGCACATCTCCGAGCTCGCAGACCACCACGTGGAGAACCCGGCGGAGGTCGTTCAGCCGGGAGAGCAGACGTGGGTCCGGATCCTCGAGATCGACGAGGCCCGGCGGCGCATCTCGCTCAGCATCAAGCGCGCGCAGCCCTCCCAGAACCTCCCGCTGCGAGACCTGATCCCCGCGGAGCTCACCGAGGCGATCAACCAGGAGGCCGCCGCGGCCGCGGCCCCGGCCGTCGTCGATTCCGACGAGGCGTTCCCGGAGCCCGCTCCGCCGGCTGAGGCACCCGCCGCCGAAGAGCCTCCGGCCGAAGAGGCTCCTGCCACCGAGGAGCCCCCCGCGGCCGAGGAGGCTCCTCCGGCCGAAGAGGCCCCGGCAGCCGAAGAGCCGCCCGCGGCCGAAGAGGCTTCACCTGCCGAGGAGGCCCCGTCGGAGGACGAGGCCGCCGCAGCTACCGACGATCCGCCCGAGCCGGGCGAAGCAGAGTCCTGAGGTGCCGGCGGTGAGCCCGCCGGACGCCGACTCCACGCTCTCGAGGCCCGCGATGGTGGGGCTGACGGGATCGATCGCCGCGGGCAAGACCGAGGCTCTGGCTGCGTTTGCGCGGCAGGGGGCCGCGACCATCTCCAGTGACGAGGTCGTTCACGGGCTGTTGGGAACCAGGCCGATGGCGCGGCGCCTCGCCGAGCGCTGGGGGGACGACGTCGCGCCCGACGGCGTCGTCGACAGGGCGCGCGTCGCCGCGGTCGTGTTCGCCGATCCGGACGAGCTCCGCTGGCTCGAATCCGTGCTCCATCCCCTGGTTGCCGAGCGGTTGGTGGAGTGGGGAATAGGGCTGCCGAAGAACACGCGGCTTGCGGTCGTGGAGGTCCCGCTTCTATTCGAAACGGGCATGGAGCGAGACTTCGACGCAACCGTGGCCGTCGTCGCCGACGACGCCCTTCGCGAGGCGCGCGCCGCCGCGCGCGGAACCGGGCTCGTCGGCGAGCGCAGCGGGCAGCAGCTGCCGCAGAGCGAGAAGGAGGGGCGCGCGACGTTCGTGCTGCGGAATGACGGCTCGGTCGAGGATCTCGAGCGCGAAGTCGCCGCACTCGTCCCTAACCTCGTGGCGATGAGCGGGCGGGACGGATGAGCCGCGGGCTCCTCAAGCTCGGCGTGGCCGTGATCATCGGCGCCCTGGTCGCAGTCGGCATCAGCCGGCTCGACCTGGGCAAGGCGATCAAGGAGATCACGCTGCCCCTGCGACACGAGGACATCATTCGGCAGCAGGCCGCCGAGAAGAACCTCGACCCGGCGCTCATCGCAGCCGTCATCTACGCCGAGTCGCGCTTTGTCGACCAGAAGTCGAGCGCCGGCGCGCTCGGGCTGATGCAGATCACCCCGAAGACGGCCAAGGGCATCGAGGCGGCCAGCGGCGGCACGACGTTCGTGCTCTCGGACCTGAGCGACCCCGAGATCAACATCAGCTATGGCTCGTTCTACCTGCGCCGCCTCCTCGACCGCTATGGCGACAACGAGGTGGCCGCGCTCGCGGCCTACAACGCCGGGATCGGCAACGTGGACGCGTGGGGCGGGTCGAACCTGACGATCTCGGGCATCAAGTTCCCGGAGACGCGGGCGTACGTCGTCGAGGTCGAGTCCAAGCGCGAGGAGTACGCACAGAAGTACCAGACCGAGCTCGGGCTCTGAGCCGCCGCGCTACTCGGTCGCGCGCCAGACCCAGAGCATGCAGAGCGGCTGCAGCGGCAGTCGCGCCCACAGCGCCCAGCGGGGGATCCCAGAGCGCTCGAGCCCCTGAACCTGCTCCGGCGAGACCGCCATGTGGACGTTCGCCGGGAAGACGGCGACGAGAACGCCAAGGAGCCACCAGCGGGCAAAGCGGCGCGTCGGCGGTGGGGCCACCGCAAGGCCGCCCACGATCTCCGCGACACCGCTCCAGACCACCGCGTCCTTGGGGGAGATGGGCACGTAGTCGGGGACGATCGACTCGTAGCGACGCGGGATGACGAAGTGCATGAGGCCTGCGAAGAGCCAGAACCCGGTGAGGGCGCGCGTTGAGCGGGTCACGGGGGGGACTCTAGTCAGCGCGGGGGGAGTTGACATAAACGTGATGCTTCGCTAAGCTAATTACCGACGCTAAGCAATGTCGAGAACCGCTTCCACAACCGCAGATCCCAAAGAGCTCGCGTCGATCGCGGCGCGGCTGCGGCTCGCCATCACCCGCACGTCGCGACGCCTTCGCCAAGAGGCCGGCACCGGCTTGAGCCCGTCGCAGGCCTCGGCACTCGCGTCGATCGAAAACCACGGTCCGCTGACGCCCAGCGAGCTCGCCGAGCGCGAGCGGGTCAGGCGCCCGAGCGCGACCCGGATTGTCGGCAGGCTCGCCCAGGACGGGCTGATCGAGCGCACGCCGGATCCCCTGGACGCCCGAAGCGCCCTGATCGCGGTGACGCCGCGCGGGCGATCCATCGCCGCTGCGATGCGCAAGCGGAAGAACGCGTACATGGCGAGGCGCCTGCGCGGGATCCCGGCTGAGGATCTCGCGACTCTGGAGCGCGCGGCCGAGATCCTGGAACGTCTCCTCGAGAGCGACAGCCAGACGCCGGCCGCGAGGCGGCGGCTGCCGTGAGCGCCGGCCTGCGCCGCTCCTTCAGCTCGCTATCGGTCCCCAACTACCGGCGCTACTTCGCCGGTCAGGTCGTTTCGGTCTCCGGCAACTGGATGCAGATGGTCGCCGAGGGGTGGCTCGTCCTCAGCCTCACCTCCAGCGGGGTCGCGGTTGGAATCGCCACCGCTTCGCAGTTCGTGCCGCTTCTCTTCTTCGGCGCCGTGGGCGGGCTCTTCGCGGACCGCTTCAACAAGCGCAAGCTCCTGATGTGCACGCAGGCGGCGATGGCCGTCCCCGCGCTCTTCCTCCTGGGAGTCACCGCTGCCGGCGTCGTGACCCCGCTCATGGTCTACGCCACGGCCTTCAGCCGCGGCGCCGTGAACGCGCTCGACAACCCCGCGCGGCAGAGCTTCGCGATGGAGATGGTCGGCGCCGACCGCATCGTCAACGCGGTCAGCCTCAACAGCGTGATCATCCACACCTCGCGCATCGTCGGGCCGGCGATCGCCGGCGGTGTGATCGCCATCTGGGGCGTCGCACCCTGCTTCGGCGTGAACGCGCTCTCGTTCGTGGCGATGCTCGTCGCGCTCGCCGGCATGAACCCGCGCGAGCTACGGGTGCCGAAGCCCGTCGCCCACGTGCCGGGCGCCATCCGGGCCGGGCTTCGCTACGTCAAGGGCAACCGGGAGCTGTGGATCCCGCTGCTCCTGATGGCGATCGTCGGCACGTTCAGCTTCAACTTCCAGGTCGTCCTCCCCCTGATCGCGCGCTTCAGCTTCGGCGGCAACGCCACGACCTACGCCATCCTGCTGAGCGCGATGGCCGTCGGTTCCGTGACCGGCGCCCTCGTCAACGGCGCGCGCGGGCAGACCAGCCCGCGCATCATCGGGGTGTCGGCGGCGATCTTCGGGACCTTCGGCCTCCTTGCCGCGCTGGCGCCGAGCCTGCCCGTGGAGATCATCCTGCTCGTCCCGCTCGGGATGGCGAGCGTGACCTTCGCCGCAAGCGTCAACTCGCACCTGCAGCTCGCCGTCGACCCGCTGATGCGCGGCCGCGTGATGGCCCTCTACTCGGTGGTCTTCCTGGGCTCGACCCCGATCGGCGCGCCGATCGCAGGCTGGCTGTCGGAGGCGATCGGCCCGCGGGCCGGCCTGGTGCTTGCCGGTACCGCGGCGCTGGCGGCCGCAGCCGTGGCGCACTTCGCGTTCAGGCGCTCAGGGATGGGCGAGGCTGCCGCTGCGGAGCCTGCCCTTGAAGCGCCGGCCGGCGAGCTTGGTGTGCGGAGCGCCGGGGAGTTGCACCGAGAGCGGGCCCGTAATCGAGTCCGGCGCGGTGAACTTGGCGGAGCCCGAGAAGAGCGAGCCGGGAGGCGCGTCGAACGCCGCGGAGGACAGGTCCCGGCTGTGGGTGAAGAACGCACGATCGGCGAGCAGGCCGTAGAAGCGCTGCACAAAGAAGTTGTGATGGACCTCCAACCGGCTGGCAGATAGGTACAACTTGCTGAATCGGCGGGGGGCGCCAGGGCCAACCTTGAACGCCGCGAAGTCCGTGACCTCGCTTTCCCGTGAGTGATGCGTGTCCAGCTCGACGGCGTTGAGGCTGCGCTTCGCGCCATGGCGGTGAAAGTGGCAGCGGAGATGCCTCGGCACCGTTACCGATCCCGGTGCGCGGTGGGCATCGACCTTCGTGTAGCCCTGCTCGCCGCGGAAGTGGATGCGACCGACGAAGGCGCCCACCCGGCGCTGCAGGTGCCCGTCGCAGCCTGGCAGCCTCACGCTGAAGCGTCGATGCTCGCGGAAGCGGACGTTGGTCGAGCCGATGTTCGCGACGTTTCCCGAGAATCCGTGGCCGCTGAACGTGCCCCCGGAGAAGGGGTCGTCGTAGAGCGCGATCGCGCCGCCCCTTCGCACCTGGGCTTCCACACCCCCGGGCTTTGGAGACTTCATGGCCGCGAGCTTCGCGGCCATGAGCTTCTCTGCCTTGGAGTGCGCAAAGAAGGCGGTACCGGGACCCTGCGCCTCGAAGCTGACCTTGTAGCCGTGGGTCCCAGGGGCCGTCAACTCCGCGAGACGGGCGATCTTGGCCGACGCCGGCGCCGGCGCTGCGCCAGCGGCGGCCAGCAGTAGCGCGGCGCCGAGGATGAGCAAGGCGTACCTCTTCGCCGAGTGGAGAAAAACGACGTGTGGGCTGGCGAAATCCTCCACTCGGCGGGTCAGTGGCCGGCGTCGGGTCACTTGCGGTAGAGCCTTGCGCGGTAGGCCGTGCCGGCGAGGGCCACGTTGGGCTCGCCCGGGAATGAGACCGAGAGATCGCCGCTCCACTTCCTGCCGGCCACGTTGTATCTCGCGCTTCCGGAGAACGGGCGGCCGGGCCCGATGTCGGCCGACCGCAGGCGCTGATCGAAGCTGAAGCCCGCGTCGCCGGAGTGCAGCGCAATCGCGGTGCGGTGGATGCGCACTCGCCCGGCTCTCTCCACGGCGGCGGCGCGAAAGATGGTCAGCGGGTAGCGCTTGAGCCGGACCGCCTGGAACCCGTACCGGGCGGTGTGCGCGCTCAGCTCGGTTCGGTGCCCGATGCCGCCCCGGCACCCGAAGCTGTGGCTCCCGTCACCGCCGCCGTGAACGCGGTGAGCACGCACGGCCGTGTAGCCATGTTCGCCCCGAAAGCGCACGGTGCCCTTGAACGCCCCGACAGTCCCAAACCGCCCTTCCGAGCAGACTCCGGCCTTGCGGTGTGGCCGGGGGTAGGTCGTCGGGCGAAAGCGGACGTCGATCCGGCCGAGCTCGCCGAACCTGGCTCGCAGCCTTCGGCGGGTCACCAGGCCGTGAACCGTGTACGTGGTTCTCGCGAATCGGCTCTTGGCGACCTCAATGGCCACCCGGCCGCGTCTGGAGGTGGCGGCGGGGCGATGAATGGACGAGTCCCCGGTCACCCGGATGGTGTAGCCGTGCGACCCGGCCAGGTGGAACTGCGCGTACCTGGTCCGGTGCGCCGAGGCGGCCGGCGCGAGTGTCAAGCCGACGGCCGCAAGGCATGCGACGCTGGCCAAGACGGCAACCCTGCACACGCTCCGAAGCTACCACGCGCCGGCGCGGTTTCGGACAACTGTGCAGTTACTTGGTCTATGGGCCGAGTAAGTGCACAAGAGTTTGAGGTCGGCCCGCCCGCCGCGCTGGCTATCTTGGGGCCGTGCCCAAGTTCGTGCTCAATCCCGCATACACGCCCACGGCGGACCAGCCGAAGGCGATCGAGTCGCTGGCCGAGGGGGTCGAGGCCGGCGATCGGTTCATGACGCTCCTCGGCGCCACCGGCACCGGCAAGACGTTCTCGATGGCGGGCGTCATCGAGAAGCTGCAGCGCCCGGCCCTGGTGATCGCGCACAACAAGACGCTGGCGGCCCAGCTCTGCAACGAGTTCCGGGAGTTCTTCGCAGAGAACTCCGTCGAGTACTTCGTCAGCTACTACGACTACTACCAGCCTGAGGCCTACGTGCCGGCGCAGGACCTCTACATCGAGAAGGACTCGTCGATCAACGACGAGATCGACCGTCTGCGGCATGCGGCCACGGCGGCGCTCCTGGCGCGGCGCGACGTGGTCATCGTCGCCTCGGTGTCCTGCATCTACGGGATCGGCTCGCCGGAGCTCTACCGCGAGCAGATGCACCTCTTCCAGGTCGGAACGGGGATCGACCGCGACGAGGTCTTTCGCAAGCTCGTCGGCATGCAGTACCAGCGCAACGACACCGCGCTGACCCGCGGGACCTTCCGCGTGAAGGGCGAGGTGCTGGAGGTCTTCCCGGCGTACGCGGAGACCGCGTTCCGGATCGCCCTCTTCGGCGACGAGGTCGAGTCCATCGACCACTTCGACCCGCTCACCGGGGAGGTGCTCGACGAGATCGACCATGTCGCGGTCTGGCCGGCCACGCACTACGTGACGAAGGAGGAGACGATCGAGCGAGCCGTCGGCGAGATCAAGGCGGAGCTCGAGGCGCAGGTCGCGTTGTTCGAGGACCAGGGCAAGGAGCTCGAGG